>JACQOL010000116.1 GCA_016202555.1 Chloroflexota bacterium
GAAATTGCTGAGTATATTGTGCCCGACATCGGTCATTATTGACTCAGGGTGGAACTGCACCCCTTCAACAACATAATCCCTGTGCCGGACACCCATCACCACACCATCGCTGGTGATGGCGGTCAGCTCCAGCTCTGACGGGAAAGCGTCCCTGCTTATTACCAGGGAATGGTAGCGGCCGGCCTCAAAGGGATTGGTCAGGTTTTGATATATCGTCCGGCCATCATGATAAACCAGGGAACTCTTGCCGTGTGTCGGTAGCGGAGCCCGGACAATCTGACCACCGTAGACATAGCCGATGCACTGGTGCCCCAGGCAGACGCCGAGAATGGGAATTTTACCGGTAAAGTGGCGGATAATATCATTAGAGATACCAGCTTCAAGCGGGCTACAGGGTCCCGGCGAGATGATAATGTGGGAGGGAGCTAGGCTTTCAAGCTGCTCCATGCTCACCTGGTCATTGCGATAAACGGCCGGTTCCCAACCCAGTTCACCCAGATACTGGGCAAGGTTATAAACAAAGGAATCATAGTTATCAATGACGATGACCATCGCTAATTCTCATCAATCGCGGCCATATTGAGGGCATCAATCAGTGCCCTAGCCTTATCCAGAGTTTCTTGATATTCAGCCTCAGGGTCAGAATCATAAACAACAGCTCCCCCCGCCTGGAAATAAGCCTTTCCCTCTTTGACCAGAAAAGTGCGGATAGCAATGTTAAGGTCAAGGTCACCAGTAAAGCCTAAATAGCCAATACTTCCCGTGTATAGACTCCTCTTGGTTGGCTCCAGTTCATCAATAAGTTCCATAGTCCGTACCTTTGGGGCTCCGGTTATTGAACCACCGGGAAAGGTTGCTTTGAGTAAATCAATGCCATTCTTACCTTCTCTGAGCCTGCCCACTACTGTTGAGGTCAGGTGAAAAACAGTCGGAAATACCTCTAATATCGCCAGTTCAGTCACCTTGACCGTACCAAAACGGCAGACACGACCCAGGTCGTTCCTCTCCAGGTCAACAATCATAATGTTCTCAGCTCTATCCTTAACGCTGCTTAATAGCTCATTAGCCAGAGTTGCGTCTTCTTCGGGTGTCTTACCTCGTGGGCGGGTACCCTTGATTGGTCGCGTTTCTACCCAATCTCCCCGAAGGCTAAGAAACCTCTCCGGTGAAGCGCTCACTACCGAGACCTCGTCAAAGTTAAGATAGGCGGCAAAGGGGGCCGGGTTTATCTGCCGTAATCGCCGGTATAGTTCGTAAGGAGTAATGGAAAGCTCAGCCTCAAAACGCTGAGAGAGGTTCACCTCAAAAATATCGCCGGCGATGATATACTGCCGGGCTCGCTCGACGGCAGCAGCATATTCTTGATGAGTAAAGCCTCCTTTAAGGGGTAGAGTCGCCGGGAAAGATAGCGGCGTCAGTGGTGCTTCTCGGAAAGAGGTTGACACATTAGCCAGCTTGTCTTTCAGTTCACTAAGGCGCTGGTTGGCTCTTTTAATTCTTTCCGTCTCTTCTAATTCAGGGAAACCGGTGGAGATGAGATAAACCTTACCCTCAAGATTATCAAAGGCTAAAACCCGGTCATAAAAACCGAAATAGCACTCAGGGAGCTTCAGGTCATCGATGGCCGTACTCGGTAGTCGCTCAATGAAATGACAGAGGTCGTAGCTGAAGTAACCAACGGCGCCACCAAGGAATGGCACTGGTGAAGCTGAGCAGTCCAGATGATAGGTGGCTAATAACTGGTTCAGTATCTCAAAAGGGTTACCGCTCAGGTGACTCTTTTCAGTACCTTGAGTAAGCACACACTGGCTACCGTGAGTGTTGAGCACCAGGAACGGCTCACTGCCCATAAAAGAATAACGCCCCAGCTTGTGAGCGTCCATGCCACTATCTAAAAAAAAACTGAACGGCTCGTTCTTGAAGAGTTCAAAGGCATCAAGCGGTAACAATGCGGTGTTTATTTCTTCTATCAGTGGACAACGAGACTCTTTGACCATAAACCTAACTACGGTGAAAAGAATTTGGTTAGCAACAGTTATATGAATCATAACGCAGTAACCGTGTCTAGTCAATTGATTGGTATCACAGCTTGACACATTGAGGGACAAACGATACATTAAAAAGTACTGGTAGAATACTATACCTTATGCTGAAGGCAGAGAGAATAAGGGAGGTTCGATGATGAGAGAGGTAGTTATTGTCAGCGGCGTGCGGACGGCTATCGGGAATTTTGGTGGTGCGTTGCAGAATGTGTCGGCTGTTCAGTTAGGTAGCCTGGTGATTAAAGAGGCATTGAAGAAGGCAGGACTGAAGCCACAGGTCGGCACTGAGCTATTAAGCTACGGACCTGAAGCCTTTAAGGGCAGCGGACTAAGCGAACTTGAGAAAACCAACTACAAGTGGGATGATTCCCTGAAAGAGGTGACGGTTGATGAGGTGATTATGGGGAATGTTCTGCAGGGTGGACAGGGACAGAATGTCGCCCGGCAGGCAGCTATCTATGCCGGGATTCCCAAAGAGACGTCGGCTTTCACGGTGAACAAAGTTTGTGGCTCAGGTTTGAAGGCGATTGCCCTTGGTGCTGAAGCAATAATGCTGGGTGAGGCTGATGTTATTATTGCCGGGGGGACAGAGAGCATGACTACTGCCCCTTATCTCCTGCCAAAAGCCCGCTGGGGATACCGGATGGACGTTACCTCAAAAGGTGAAATCATCGACATGATGGTTTTCGACGGGTTGTGGGAAATATTCTATGGCTATCATATGGGAAACACCGCCGAGAACATTGCCAGTAAATACGGTATCTCACGGAGAGAGCAGGATGAGGTCGGACTACTTAGCCATCAGCGGGCCAGAGCGGCTATCGGGGAAGGTATCCTTAAAGATGAGATAGTCCCGGTCATCATCCCGCAGAGAAAGGGAGACCTAATTATCTTTGACACTGATGAACGCCCGATGGAGACCAGTCTGGCGAGGATGGCAGCTCTTCAGCCGGTGTTCAAAAAAGGGGGGACGGTTACCGTCGGTAACTCCTCAGGGGTTAGCGATGCGGCGGCGGCGGTTGTTCTGATGAGCCGGGAAAAGGCGGCAGAGCTTGGGCTTAAACCGATGGTCAGTATTGTCTCTTATGCTTCCGGAGGCGTCGAGCCGGCTTATATGGGACTCGGCCCTATCCCGGCAATCAGGAAAGCCCTTCACAAAGCCGGGCTGACTATTAATGATATTGATGTTATTGAACTTAACGAAGCTTTTGCAGCTCAAGCGATTGCCTGTATGCGGGAGCTTAACTTAAACTGGGATAATACCAATCTTCTCGGCAGCGGGATTTCTCTGGGACATCCCATTGGCTGTACCGGCGCCAGGCTGACCGTAACTATCATGCACGAAATGAAGCAGAGAAACCTGTGCCGTGGGTTAGTATCAATGTGTATTGGCGGTGGACAGGGAATGGCAATGGTAGTGGAAAGAAAAACTTGACATAACCCATTCAGCGCCATTCATTGACTCAGACCAGTCTGCTGGATGATTCTTTAGTGTTGACTATACTGGCAGCCACAATAGTGTTGCTGGTAGAGGCCCCATTTTTTAGCGAGTTCTACCGACCGTTCGTGACCAGCCTTTTTCTTAAAATCTCTTGCCAGAAACCGTTCTCCACCAATTTCTTTACCGGCATCATTAACCATTTGAGCCGATTTACTAGGACTTATGGTTAGAGTAGTGGTGAAAGCCTCCCCCCCGATATTCATCAGATAGAAATAGGTCTTCTTTAGTCTAAGCCGGAAGCAGACTTCGCACCTCTTACCACCCTCAGGCTCATTTGCCAATGAGACTGTTTCCCGGAACCATTCTTGTGGAGTATAAGGGGCTACCTCCAGAGGAAAGTTCATTTCCTTAGCGACTCGATGAGCAACTTCCAGCCTTCTCTGATATTCTTCCGCTGGATGAATGTTGGGGTTATAGAAGAAACCGAGTACTTCGTGTCCCTCTGAAATTAACCGCTCAATAACCCCGGCGGCGCAAACCCCGCAACAGATATGCAGCACTACTTTCATCACAGACGCTCCAGTCCTTTGACTACCTGGTTAAAATCAGTGAAAGGGATACAATCAACCTGTGTCTGACGGCAGCAAGCCAGCAGGGTATCGGTGGCAAAGATGTACTGGCACCGCTTTGCCGCCGAGAAATCTGAGGTGCCATTCCCCATATAGATTACCCGATAGCCCTGATTAAGGAACAAATTGACATTGGCTTCCTTGATGCCCTCATCCCAATGCCTGCCGTCAGGTCCGATATATTGTACCTTAAGACCTTCAGGGTGGAACTGCGTTTTAGCGGCGAAAAACTCAATATCGGCTAATCCCATATCTTTCAAAATACCATCAATATAGAAATCCAGACCATTACTGACAATAATCAGACGGAAGCCCTTGCGACGGCAACAGCTAACCATTTGCTGAAACCCGGCTCGTATCTTTACCTTGCTCCTGGCCAGTGCCAGTAAACTTTCTCGGTCAGCCTTAACCATGGCAAAAGCTTCCGTATTGAAACGTCCGACCGATATCCTATCTGCTTCATATTCCCGGTGTAGCTGCCGCCAGTCTCCTTCGGCAAAAGCATCTAGGAGTACAAAACTGACATCTTCTTCAGTAACAGTGCCATCAAAATCGCACTGGACTAGAGTTTTACTTGCTTTTCTCAAAGTTATCCTTACCTCCAAAGATTAAATTTAACAGGAGCAGTTTCAAAGTATCAGCATGGCATCACCGAGGCTGTAAAAGTAATATTGCTGGGCGATGGCTTCCCGGTAAGCTCGGTCAATTAAATCCTTGCCCCCTAGGGCGCTCACCAGCATCAGGAGCGTAGAGCGAGGCAGGTGAAAATTGGTAACCATAGCATCAACCATCTTGAACTGATAGCCCGGCAGAATAAACAGGCTCACCCAACCGGCAAATGCTGAAATATCAGGCGGGCGGCTGGCTTGAGCTACCGCCTCCAGCAGTCTGACTGTGGTCGTACCAACACCGATAATGCGTCGTCCTTCTGCCTTAGCTTTTGATAACTCGCTGGCGACTTCAATATTCAGCATGCCATACTCCTTATGCATACGATGCTCTAGCAGGTTTTTCTTACGGACCGGCTGGAAAGTATCCAGCCCAACATGCAAGGTAACAAAGAGACATTTAATCCCTTTATTCCTTATCTTATCAATTAGCTCGGTAGTGAAGTGCAGTCCCGCCGTCGGTGCGGCGATGCTACCATCCACCTCAGCATAAACCGTCTGGTAGCGGGCTGGGTCGTTCAAGGGCACCCTGATGTATGGCGGTAACGGAATTTGACCTAACTCGGGTAAAAATGTCTCGTCAGAGAATTTTATTATCCGTGTTCCTCCTTCGCCTGATCCGATAGCTTCTGCCGTAACCCTGACATCTTGTCCATTACCAGATACGGAGTTGCTGTTTATTTCAATCCTGGTGCCAATCTGGACACGCCTACCCGGTCTAACCAGCGTCTCCCAGAGATTCGGACCAAGCTGACGCAGCAGTAAAATCTCCAGCTGACCGCCACTATCTAGTTTCCTGCCACTAAGGCGCGCCGGGATAACCCGGCTATTATTAAATACCAGGATATCCCCATCTCGTAGATAGTTAACTATTTCCCGGAAATGGTGGTGCTTCAGTGAATTATCACTGCGGTTTAAGACCATCAGTCGCGACTGGTCTATGGGTTCAATCGGGGTTTGTGCAATAAGCTCTAGGGGTAGTGAATAGGCAC
>JACQOL010000119.1 GCA_016202555.1 Chloroflexota bacterium
ACATCTCCCACAGGCTCCGAGAAAAATATGGAGCGAGAAACTAGCTCTTATCGTTTTATCCTTGGAATTGAAGAGGCTGAAGAGATGCTTACACCCGAGCAAGCTAAAACTGCTAAAGAGGGTGAAGTGATGATGGGTACGTCCCCTGTGAGTATGCAAGAGGGACCCATGCCTAATCACCATCTTGAGGTGCAGATCCATAACAAGAAAAATGGAGACCTTATAAAAGAACCCATGCCTAAAATAACGGTTGGCGACAAAGAACTGATGATAATGGCTATGTACGGACTCAAAAGTGGGGAAAGCGACATGCACTTTGGTAATAATCTTTATCTTGCCGATGGTAATTATACAGTCAAAGTCAGTATAGGAGGCGAGACCGCCGTCTTTGACAATGTCGTCGTGGGTAGATAGGTATCAGCCGGTTTAAGGTAGCTACAGGTGTCCTGAATCTCTTAAAGGGAAGAGCAGTAGCGCAAGGCAGGACTGGCGCAGGGTTCGAGGGGGTGTCCCCACCTGATTCATTCTATTTCTCTTCCAGAAAAGTTAGGTCCGCTTCAGGCGGACTGGCAAGAGTCACAAGTGATGTGCCCCCGAAATTTTCTTCTCTCCCTCTTCCTTCGGCAAGCTGTCGGGAGCTGTTACGAATGGTGGGCCTTGGGGGACAGTTCCCGAACTACTATTTGAGAAGAAAGGACTTATTCCGGCGGTGCAGCAATTGCTTATCAGTCATTGAATTGGCCCCAAGATTGTTGCTGCTTTTTCTATGAATCTCTCAGCAGAGGCAATAACCGCTCTTGCCCCTTCCAACGAAAATGTGGCTTCGTAATCGGCTGCCTGACGAAGATTCATGGCGTTCAGAAAGTCTCGCCCAGTCTGAGCATAGAGCTTGCCTTCTTCGACAAATAAGGCTCTTAGGGCAACAGAGAGGCAATAATGGCTCTTTTCACGGTAGCCCCGGGAATAGACAAGCGCTCTCGCGGCATGGAACATTGCATAATAGCCCTGAATCGTTGACCATTTGTAGCGCTGGCTTTCGTAGCCAGCTTTTGCGTCCAGCAGGTCACTTCGGGCAACCGATAACTCTTTCCCGGATAGCTCTTTACCTTTGGGGAAAGAAACGATTTTCCCGCTCTCAAGGCATTTCTTAAACTCTTGATTCACTGGCGACTCTCTCCCACAATACGATACCCCGCTCTACCTCCTCGATAAAGGCTTGTTCCGGCCCCTTTAGCTCCAGCAATTCAACCGGCGTCTTGACGGCAGCCTGGATACGAATATCTTCAAACCCTTGGGAGAATTTGAAATTGCTGATTGCTTCTAAGACCTTATCCTTGTTATTCGTGACAACGAATAGGTCGACGTCGCTTTCAGACGTGTCTGTTCCTTGGGCACAGCTACCATATAAAATCACGCGGTTCGATGAATTCTTAAGTTCTTCTACGAGGGGTTCTAGGAGTAACAAATTAACCAATTTCTTGAATTCGATGACAATTGGACTTGAGCGATCAACAGAGTAGAAGTACATCTTCCCCTCTTGTCTCCGTTTAATCACGCCGGAAGAATATAACTCGTTAAGGGCGCCGTTCGCTGAACTATAGCCTATCCCAAGCTTACGTGCAATCTGCCTTTCGTAAAACTCCTTATCCGAAAATTTAACAAAAAGGCTAAGGACTTTCTGGTTCACAGTAAAAATGATATGAGAGTTAAACACCTGAAGTCGCTCCTCTTAATGAGTATATGCTCATTATAACGAGTGATGTGAGGAAAAACAAGACCTCTTCTATAGATAAGAAGCTGGGTTTCCCCACCCCTTAACTGCGAGTCTTGTTGTCCAAATTTAGGTTTCTCTTTGCAAGGCTGCCAAGATGTCTCTCTCTGAACGCATAGCTAGAAGCACCGTATTTGCCACACGTCTCATTTCCTCATACAGATTCTTCTCTTCCGAGACAGAGTTGCCCACTCGACCTTCGTTATCACCATTATTATCAATGGCAGCTTGGCCTGTGGACATAGAGCGAATCCTCTCAAAATGTAGCCATAAATGATAACCGATATAGGCTTGATAGCGCCTCTCCAAACGCCTTGTTGCCACTTCTCCCAGCCTACTGAGACAACGATGTTTCTCCTTACTCAGCTCATCATTATCAACATTCACATAAAGTAGCAGCTTATTTCTATCTTGGTTTTCGGGGTCGGGCACCAGTTCATGTTTCCCTACATAGGTTGCATCCCAGCTGGGGTACATATCATCCCAGACTTTACTATTCGGTTTGTCAGGTGGAACCTCCCTGAAAACCGGGATGACTTCATAGTTGCCCCTCGGTACCGGCGCTTTACCCCGGTCTTTGTCCGGGGGCGGAGGCTCTACGACAATACCTGGTGCCGAACTTTCCAGAGATATGCCGTTGGCTAACGTCAGCTTTGCTGTCAGGACCCCGCTCGTTTCGGCTGTTGCATTTTCAGGCACTCTTATATATGCTTCAATTTCACCACGTTGGGGGCCGCGACGTGCTTCCAGGGAACACCCAGATATAGAACAACTCATCTCAAACTTCCCAGGGTTGTCTACACGGGAAAGCAAATCATCTCTGCAATCTGACCGAACAAGGACTCTGCTGATCCTACCTCGCCGTAACCTGGCGGTTCCTCCTTTAGGCACAATAATCTCTAGTTTAGAAGGTGGTTCCGTTCCCTCGTAGGGAGGTGGCGGTGGCACTATTTGGCACGGCCTCTGGCTAAGAAAATATATTCCACCATCCATCTCTAAGGTGCACCTCACTTGGCACCTGGCCCCGACGGTGGCATTTTCATTGGAAGTGATAGTTATTCCCATCCTTCCTTCGTGCAATTGCCCCGCTCGCATCACAACTGCTTGGTCTCCTCCAACCTCGAGTGTGAGCTTACCTTTACGGCGATTCCTGGTAAGCAGTTCATCAGGCCCATCTGTAACCACATCAATTACTCGCTGGCTTCCAGCCTCCATGGTAAGCGTTTGGTTTTCTTCTGCAAATCTGAAGTAAGTTGGCGGGTCCTTAGCTCGGTACTTTTTCTCGCCCTTCTTTTGCTGTCCTTCTCCGTCTCCTGTTTCCGTCCCAGCACCTTCGAAGGGTTTGGTCACTGAAATAAGTCTGTCCAGAAGCTTGCGGACTTCGCTTTCTCTCTCCTCGTCAACCGCAGCAAGCGTTCGGTTAACTCTTTCATTCTGGATTTGCTTGAGGCGGTCATCACTTTCCAGAGCCTCTTTTATGCAATTTTCTATAAGTTCGAGACGTTTTTCGCCACTCACAATCCCCGAACGTGTTGCTAGGAAAAGTCCCTTCTTCCGTTGTCGTGATAGCTCGTCACAATCAACTTGGACCAGTAAGGAATCTGCCAGTAACGGGTAGCGAGACTGCTTAATAAAAGATTTGTCTAAATACGCATGCCTCTGTCCGTTGAGAGTAATAACAATGGTTCTGCTTGAGCCTGGAGTTTTATCTGATTCCAGGTAGGATTCAATTCTCACACCTTTGGCAAAGTATAGAAAAGGAGGGAGAAAAATGTCTGAAAAGTGCCCGGTTTGCAAGGTCAAAAAACCAGGATTGTGCATCCACGAAAAGATAATGCTGGGTATGATGGGATTAGCGGTGATTGTTGTGGCCCTGATTCTAGTTTTCTAAATATCCAGCGTGGAAGGAGGTTTTACAATGTGTACCAT
>JACQOL010000120.1 GCA_016202555.1 Chloroflexota bacterium
GATAAGGTATTTACTGAGCTTGCCCAACGCTATGCTCAGCGGCCTGGTGGCTATACCCGCACCACTAAACTGGGAGTCAGGTTGGGTGATGGGGCACCCTTGGTTCAGATTGAGTTGGTTAAATAAATGGTAACTACTGCCGTTAACCCAGAGCTAGAGCTAGTTGATGGTCTGAAAACGACCACCAGGATTGTCTTAATTGTGGAGTATAATGGCGCCGGCTACCACGGTTTTCAGTTGCAAGCTGGTCTACCCACCATTCAAGGGGCAATCGAAGAGGCGTTAGAGAAACTTACTGGAGAAAGGGTTCGGGTAATGGCGGCGGGCCGAACTGATGCCGGGGTTCATGCTTTAGGGCAGGTGGTTAGTTTCAGAAGCGGGCCATCTCATTCCCTGCAGACTTTTGTTAACGGGTTGAATTACTATTTACCAGGGGATATTGCCGTTAAGGCAGCTCATCGAGTGAAGGACTCTTTTAGCGTCCGGCGTCATGCCGTCAGCCGTGAGTATCACTATTATATTTTGAACAGCCTGACGCGGTCTCCGCTCAGAGAAGGCTTCGCTTATCGCCTTACCGGGCATCTGGATATTGAGGCGATGAATCAGGTGTCTCAGTCTCTTATTGGTGAGCATGATTTTGCTTCATTTGCCAGTAGTATCGAGGTCGAGCTCAAGAGCACGCTGCGGAGAGTCTATCTGGCTGAAATGAGTCAGAACGGTGAAATGATTGTTTTTAAGATAGTGGCTAATTCATTCTTACCTCATCAAGTGCGTAATACAGTTGGGGCACTAATCAGAGTTGGCTCGGGCAAGATGAGTAATAACGAGTTTTGTAGTATAATGGCAATGAAGCAACCTGGCCTGGCTGGGCCAACGGCTCCTGCCTGCGGGCTGTGTCTGATGCAGGTAAATTATCAATATCCTTTTGAGGATGGGAAATGCTAAAAACTTACAGTACTAAGGCTGCTGATATTAAGCGGGAGTGGCACCTTATTGATGCTTCGGATAAGGTTTTAGGTAAACTCGCCACCCAGGCCGCTGGTCTGCTGATGGGGAAGCACAAGCCAACCTTCTGCCACCATCTTGATGTGGGCGATTTTGTTGTTGTTATCAACGCTGAGAAAGTCAGTGTTACCGGTAATAAGGTAAAACAGAAGCTCTACTACCGGCATTCCGGCTACCCCGGGGGATTTAAAAGCACCAGTTTGGAGAGAATGGCGGAGACTCATCCCACCCGGGTGATTGAGCATGCGGTCAAAGGTATGTTACCCCGTAACCGGCTGGGGGCGGAAATGATAAAAAAGCTCAGGGTCTACGTTGGTGATGCTCACCCTCATCAGGGACAAATAAAAGCTACCTCCCTCAAAACAGAGGAGAAGGAGTAGGCGGGGTATCCGTCAAATTTCAGGGTGGCTCATAGCTTGAAAAGAGATTGTTACGTAGTGGGATTAAAAGGGGCGAAGCCCCTTTAAGAAACTAACTCCCTCTCCCCTTATAAAAGGGAGAGGGACAAAGGGTGAGGGGTTAATAAATAATCTCAAAAGCGAGGAAAGGTAGGTTCCTTTGGAAAAGCAAGCTTATTCACAGAAGACCGGTAGGCGCAAGACAGCAGTAGCTCAGGTGAGGCTATCAGCTGGCGGCGGGGCGATTGTTGTTAATGGTATCCCCTATGAGGAGCGGTTCCCCCGTCTTTTGGACCGGGGAGCAGTAATGAAACCGCTGGTAGTTACTGACACTCTCGGTAAGTATAGTGTTATGGTTAAAGTGGCTGGTGGCGGCGTATCAGGGCAGAGTGGTGCCATTTTAATGGGTATTGCCCGGGCTCTGGTTGAGGCTGATGAAAGTCTTAAACCGGTGTTGCGTCAAAACGGCTTGCTTACCCGTGATTCGCGGGCTAAAGAGAGAAAGAAGGTTGGTCTGCGGCGGGCTCGTAAGGCACCTCAATACACCAAGCGGTAACACGGTAACAATCGATGCTTCTGTAGCATCAGCAGTAAAAGCCTCAGGCGATTTGACCGCCCGGCATCATTATTGTTTGAGTTTCCTGGCCCAGCTAACCAGAGCCTCGAGTAATCCCTTGGCATATTCCTTTGTCTTTTCGTCGGTTAGTTTGCCGTTCTCATCGAACTTCTGGTTTGCAAATGTTACGAATACCTCTGGGCGATTTACCGGGTGCATATTGAGGAAAACAAAGGTCTGGCGTAAATGATATTGGGCTCTGGCTCCCCCTAACATTCCCGGAGATGCGCTCATCACGGCGACCGGTTTGCCTTCAAAGGCATTATCTCCATAGGGTCGTGAAGCCCAGTCAATCGCATTTTTGAGAACACCCGGTATTGAGTAGTTATATTCGGGGGTCACCACTAGAATGGCATCAGCTGACTTTATTTTTGCTTTGAATCCAGTTACTTTATTCGGCATTGATTGTTCCAGGTCCTGGTTAAAAGGGGGGATTCCTTCGAGTTCAAAGATTTCCAGCCTGGCATCTTGTGGTACTAACTCCGCAGCTGCCCGCAGTAGCGCCCTGTTGTAGGAGCCTTTACGC
>JACQOL010000122.1 GCA_016202555.1 Chloroflexota bacterium
AGTATAGCATATCAAATAAATTATAGCAAACTGGTAATAGACGATATCCGGTCTCTAAATTATCTACCTGGAGAAGGCTTATTATCTGACTGAAAACGCCTCATTTGCCACTCTTTTAAGCACTGAATTACTTCTTCATCGCTGATGTCATGCCAATGACGATAGAAATCAGCCACGGCGAACCTCGACTGCTCCCCTGTAGCCAGTGTTATTACCTTGTCGGCGACCTTCCCCATCCGCTCCATGGCAATCGCCGAGGCGACCGGCACAGCGACAATTATTTCAGCTGGCCGACGGCGACGCAGCGATGCCACCGCCGCCATCACAGTGAAACCTGAAGCCAACCCATCGTCAACAATTATTACTGTCCTGCCACTCACCAACAAAAGTCCTCTTTCTTTCTGGTAACGCAGACTTCGCTGGCGAATCTCGGCTCTTACCTGGTTAACCTGCCCACTTATCTGCTGGGGAGTCAAGCCAATCTCTTTGGCCATCTCCTCGTTAAAAATAGCCGTCCCATCATCAGCCAGCGCCCCAAAACCAGCTTCGGGATTAAGCGGCAAGGGAATCTTACGGACAATTATCAAATCAAGGTCGGCTTCAAGAGCCAGAGCCACCCCCAGAGCTACCGGCACTCCACCATTAGGAATCGCCAGCACCACCACGGACCGTCCCTTATAGTCACCTAGCCGAGCCGCCAGTTGTCTGCCGGCATCATACCGGTCCTCAAAAAGAACCCGCCCTCTAGCAAAAGACACTTTATCTCCTCTCAACTAAGGGAAACTTTTCCTATTGACTAACTTAAATTCGCTGACATCTACCAGACCCAGGTCAGTCAGTCTGAGTTCAGGGATTACCGGCAACGCCACAAAGGAAAGGGTAGCAAAGAGCGCCGGCAGCCTGGCTCCCAGACGAGCGGCGACTTGCTCCAGATTGTTCAACTTTTCTACGACTGTTTCCAGTGGCTCGTCCGAGAGCAACCCGGCAATAGGCAGGGCTAAACTGGCGAGCACCCTGCCCCCGGCAACAGCTACCAATCCACCCTGAAGCCTTTCAATCTCTCTAACGGCAGTGAAGATATCTTCATCATTAGTCCCAACAGCGACAATATTGTGGGAATCATGGGCAATAGACGAAGCCAGAGCCCCTGCTTTCAAGCCGAATCCACTAACCAGCCCCAAGCCGATATTACCACTGGCTTTATGCCTCTCCACCACTACCAGTTTCAGAATATCCCGGCTAACATCAGGCATAACCGCCCCACCCGCAGCCTTGACCCTCTCCCACCTTTTCCGGGTAATTATCTGACCGGGCACAATTTCAATAACCAGCTCCGTTTCTGCCGAAGCCCTCAATCTCAATGCTTCCGGGCTAAAGGGCTTGATATGGACAGTATTGGCTAATCCCCGACCACCATTTTCGGCTACCGGAAATAGTGGTTTACCTTCTCTAGCCACCAGGCGACCCCGGTAAAAAACCATATCCATATCAAGATTGGCTAAATCACTAATGACAACTAAGTTAGCCAGATAACCGGGGGCGATTGCCCCCAGTCCATCCAGCCTGAAATACGCAGCCGGATTAATCGTCGCCAGTTGAATCGCCCGCACCGGGTCAAGCCCGCCGGTAATCGCTTTACGCACCACAGCATCAACATCACCGTCCCGGAGCAGGTCAACACAGCTGCGGTCATCAACGACAAGCATACATCGCTGATATGTCTTATCCGTAACCAGGGGCAGCAGGGCATCCAGATTCTTCTCTGATGAACCTTCCCTAATCATCAGAAACATACCCTGACTTAGCTTTTCTCTCGCCTCCTCCAGGGAAACAGACTCATGGTCAGAATGGATACCAGCGGCAATGTAGGCAGCTAGCTCTTTACCGCTAACACGGGGGGCATGACCATCAACCACCTTTTTTCGAGCAAGGTTAATCTTACTCAGGACACCTTTATCACCAGCAAGCACAGCGGGGAAATTCATCACCTCCCCCAGCCCAATACAGCCCTTCCATCTCAGCACTCGGCGCAGCTCCTCAACACTAAGACTGGCTCCAGAAGTCTCAAGATGAGTCGCCGGCACACAGGAAGGGGCCATCAAGAAAAAAGCCAGGGGTAAACGGCGGGCACGATTCAGCACATACCTCATACCCTCCATACCAGCAACATTAGCTATCTCGTGAAGGTCAGTAACCACAGCTAAAGTGCCCCGCGGCACCACGGCACGAGCATATTGAGCGACATCAAGCATCGAGCTTTCTAAATGGATGTGGCCGTTAATCAGACCCGGTGCCAGATACTTACCCTCTATATCCAGCACCTCTTTCGCCTGGTGGTAATCACCGACTCCGGCAATCCTGTCCTGATAAATCGCCACTTTACCCGGCTCAATCTCACCGGTAAAGACATTGATTACTCTGGCATTAGCCAGAATCAGGTCAGCCGGCAACTCACCTTTAGCTACCGAGATTAACTGATTATTAATCAGCTTTAACCTCCACAACAGATATATCGGGTAAGTAGCGAAACTGCTCATCACGATCCAGACCATAGCCAACCAGAAACTTATCAGGAACAGTAAAACCCAGGTAGTCAATAGCAACTGGAACCTGACGACAGGAAGGCTTATCAGCCAAAGCACAAAGCTTCAACGAAGCCGGCTTCCTCTTCCGCAAATAATCCAGGAGAAAAGCAATGGTGAGTCCGCTATCCACGATATCCTCAATTACCAGCACATCCCTGCCTTTGACCTCAGAACGAAGACCCTGCACCAGCTTAACCTTACCCGAACTTGCTCTACCCCGACCATAACTGGATAATCGAATGAACTCCACCTCCAGGGGAAAGTTAAGCCGCCGAACCAGGTCAGCCATAAAAATAAATGAGCCCTTGAGAATACCAATCAGGAGAGGGTGCCTCCCCTGATAATCCTGCCTGATTTCAGCGGCTAGCCTCTCAACGGTGGCGGCAATCTCTTCACGGCGGAAAAGCACTTGAAGGTTAGGTTGAGAACTCATAACTACCCTCGTGATTATAGCTTTTGTTATCAACTCCGTCCACTAAAAAGAGAGACATTAGAGTAAACGGAGTTGTTTCCTTCTAAAGAAAAAGTAGGCTATCACCACTCCAAAAAGCAGCCCGCCAAGATGAGCTTGCCAGGCAATACCGGGCGAGATTATTAAGAAACCACCAATGACAGCTACCCAGAGTGGAATGGGGACCGGGAGCGGGAAGATAATAACTTTCTCTTTTGGTATCAGTACGGTCAAGGCTCCAGCTACTGCAAAAATAGCTCCCGAAGCACCAATGGCTCTTGAAAAGGGCGATGCCCAAAGCATGAAAAATATATTCCCCAGTATCCCGCCGAGGAAGTAAATGATAAAGACATTTCTCTCCCCGATTAGCCTAATCAGATAGCCCCCGAAGAAGTAGAGGGTTAACATATTACCAAAAATATGCCAGATACTGGGAAAGGGGGCATGAATAAACATATTGGTTATTATTGTCCATGGCCTCTCAATGAAGCCAGCGGGCTGCAAGCCAAACATAGAAATAAAAAATTCGGGCCTAA
>JACQOL010000121.1 GCA_016202555.1 Chloroflexota bacterium
GACGGTCAAGATTGTCCCTGAGTATGAACGGGGAGTTCTTTTCCGTTTGGGACGGCTGGTGGGGCAGAGGGGACCCGGTTTCTTTCTCATTATTCCCTTTGTTGACCGAATGGTGAGAGTTGACCTGCGTGTGGTGACGATGGATGTCCCGTCACAGGAGATAATCACCAAGGACAATGTTACCTTGAAGGTGAATGCCGTGGTCTACTTCAGGGTGGTTACTCCTGAAGACTCGGTGGTGAAGGTTTTGGACCATATTAGAGCCACCTCGCAAATATCACAGACGACACTGCGTAATGTGCTGGGACAATCTGAACTTGATGAGCTACTCTCACAAAGAGAAAGGCTTAACCAGAGGCTCCAGCAGATAATTGATGAACATACCGACCCCTGGGGGGTAAAAGTCAGCGTGGTCGAGATTAAGGAAGTTGAGCTACCAGAGACGATGAAGCGGTCGATGGCGGCTCAGGCTGAAGCCGAAAGAGAAAGACGGGCTAAAGTCATCCATGCTGATGGTGAGTTCCAGGCTTCAGAAAGACTGGCTGAAGCCGGGGCAATTATTGGCCGGGAGCCGGCTACGCTACAGCTTCGCTACCTGCAAACACTGGTGGAAATTGCTGCCGAGAAAAATAGCACCATCGTCTTCCCCATCCCGATAGACTTGCTCAAAGCATTTGCCCGTTTGGCCGGTGATACTAACCCGGATAAAAAATAACTCAACAGCCATAAGGTGAAAGGTTTGTTACTGAACGGGTGCTTGGGAACGGTTAGCCTCTGCAAGCACCCGTTTAACCACGCAGGGTAACATCTCCGGCGACAATCCTGGTCAGGCTGCCATCTGAGCCACGCAGCAAAAGACTGCCGTCACGGGCGACTGACTCAGCGATGCCTTCATTAGTAGTTTCGCCGTCTGTTGCCCGTACTTTTTGGCCCAGTGTTACCAACCTATCACGCCACTCTTCATAAATAGACCCCCCAGCCAATAAAGCCAGGTACAACTTTTCCATTTCAACTAACAGGCGCCGTATTACAGTCAGGCGCGATACATCTCTGCCCAGCTCAGTAGTCAGACTGGTAGCAATGGTTTGAATATCAGGAACATCAGCCAGCTTGAGGTTAACATTCATCCCAATACCGATAATGGTGTAGTTCACCGTGCTTCCCTGCACATCATTTTCAATTAAAATTCCGGACACCTTCCGACCATTAACGAGAACATCGTTAGGCCACTTAATCTGTGGTTTTAAGCCAGTAACTGTCTCTATGGTATGAACCACCGCCAGCGAAGCCAGCATCATCAGGGAAGACAGGTAAGATAGGCTGGGGTAGAGGATAAGCGACAAGGCAAGATTCCCCCGGGGTGTCAGCCAGGCACGCTTCAGCCGACCCCTGCCCCCGGTCTGCTCATCAGCAATGATAACCGTACCTTCGACCGCTCCCGCTTGAGCCTCCCGTTTTGCCACCACCATTGTTGAAGTCAGGCTGGAGTAGTAAAGAACTCTTTGCCCGATAAAGCGAGTCTCTAAACCTTCTGTAATAGCATCTGCCGCTAGATTATCTTCTGCCATTCCTACCTCACCTTAGCTAAATATATCACACATCATAAGTGTGGGAGAAGAGTTGTGATATTGTAAAAATATGCGGAATACCCTAAAATTACTTAAGGCTACGGAGGGGTCGCATAGTGGTCTAGTGCGGGCGCCTGCTAAGTGCTTACCCTGGGTAACCGGGGTCGAGGGTTCAAATCCCTCCCCCTCCGCCATAAGTTAGATTTAATACCTCGATAAATACGAGGTAATTTACCCCTTTTAGAGAAGGATAGATTCTATTTCCAGGGGATACAATACATGCCACAATACTATGTCTGGACAATCGGTTGCCAGATGAATAAAGCGGAATCGGAGCGGCTGGCTAGCCTCTTTGAGCAGCGGGGCTACCAGGCGACAGCTACTGCTGAGCAAGCCGACCTTATCGTGCTTAATGGCTGCGTGGTGCGCCAGAGCGCCGAAAACCGTATTACTAACAAGCTTAATAATCTTAAGGTGCTGAAAAAGGCACGCCCCGGTCTGACACTTGCGGTAACCGGCTGCCTGGTGGACTCTAATATTGAGCAACTGAAGCAGGATTTTCCTTATGTTGACCACTTTTTCAAGCCCGGTGATTACCCGTATTGGCTGGAAACAACCGAAGGGACTCAAGCATTACCCCAGCACCCCCCACCCAGTTTTTATGTGCCGATTATGCAGGGCTGTGATAACTTTTGCACTTACTGTATTGTGCCTTACCGCCGCGGCCGAGAAAGGAGCCGTCCCTTAGCTGTAATCAGCGATGAGGTCAGGGAACTGGTACGCCGCGGCGTCAGAGAGGTTACCTTATTGGGACAGAATGTGGACTCATACGGGCATGACTTACCTGATAAGCCAGACCTGGCTGACCTGCTTACCGAGCTGAATGCGATAGATGACTTAGCTCGCCTGCGCTTCCTGACCAATCACCCCAAAGATATGAGCACCAGGCTCATTGAAACAATCGCTCGTCTGGATAAGGTCTGTGAGCAGCTTAATCTCCCTGTCCAATCAGGCAGCAATGATATCCTGCAAGCAATGAGGCGGGGCTATACTGTGGAGCATTACCGCCAGCTTATCACCGAGCTCCGCAGTAAAATACCCGGCCTTGCCCTGAGCACCGATATCATCGTTGGCTTCCCTTCAGAAAGCGCTGAGCAGTTCCAGCAGACCTTCAACCTGCTCTCCGAGCTAAGGTTTGATGCCGTCCATGTCGCCTGTTATTCACCCAGAGCCGAGACTATTGCTGCCCGGGAGCTTGAGGATAATGTTTCCGCCACCGAGAAAAAACGGCGACTTGATATAATTGAGCAACAGCAGGAGAGCATTGCTACCGAAATTAACGGTCAGTTATTGGGCACGGCAGTTGAAGTGCTGGTTGAAGGTAAGAACAAAGGCAAGTGGCAGAGTCGCACCCGAAGTGGTAAACTGGTATTCTTCAGTGGTAATAGTCACCATCTGGGACAACTGGTGAATATCCGGATTGAAAAAACAAGCCCCTGGTCATTGCAGGGTAGGCTTGAAACAGGTAAGTCGAACTAAAAAAGGAGGGAATAATGAGTTTTGTTGGTCCTCTCATCTTTCTGGTGCTGATTGTTGGTATGTCTTATTTCTTAATGATAAGACCACTGCGCCAACGGGAGAAACAACACGACAAAATGGTGGAGGAACTGGAGAAGGATGATTTGGTCATTACTGCCGGTGGAATCTATGGGCAGGTGGAACACATTGATGAAGAGAGTATTGTCCTGAAAGTGGAATCAGGGGCGACAATAAGGGTAACCAAGGGCGGCATTGTGAAGAGAACAGAGGGATAGAGATTGAGCGATAGTAATATCATTGACATTGCCCTGGCTGAGGATATCAGTCACGGCGATATAACCAGCTCGATATTGATACCGCCTGAGCTTCAGGGTAAGGCATCAATACTGGTCAAAGCTAAGGGAGTACTGGCTGGGAATGAGGTCGCTAGAGATGTATTTCTCAAGGTTGACCCTTCACTTGAAGTTGAATTATTTATTAAAGATGGAGCTAAGGTAAAACCGGGAGATGTCGTCGCCACCGTTACCGGCAGGGTAATCAGTATCCTCAAAGCCGAGCGGGTGGCCCTTAATTTTCTGCAGAGGCTCAGCGGTATCGCTTCCCAGACCGCCCAATTTGTCGCCAGGAAAGGTGACTCTCCAGTTAAGATTGTGGACACTCGCAAGACTACCCCCGGTCTCAGAGAGCTGGAAAAATATGCTGTGCGGATGGGGGGCGGGCAAAACCACCGTTTTCACCTGGGTGATGCCATTCTGATTAAGGATAACCACATAGCCGTGCTGCGAAAAATGGGAATAAACCTGGCTGAAGTTGTCAGAAAAGCTAAAGAAAAGGCTCCCAGGGGTATGACTGTTGAGGTTGAAGTTACTACGCCTGAGGAAGCTTTGGAAGCAGCCGAAGCCGGGGCAACTATGATTATGTTCGATAATATGAGTCCCGACCTAATGCGCCAGGCACTAAATTTATTACCGAGGGGAGTTAAGACGGAAGCCTCCGGCGGTATTACTCTTGATAATATCGCTGCGGTAGCGAAGACCGGGGTTGATATTATCTCTATTGGCGCCCTGACTCATTCCCCAAAAGCTCTTGACATCAGTCTTGAGCTTGAGCTAGAGAGTATCTGACTTCTATAGTCCATCTCAGTCCAGACTCTCACCTAAAAAAGGGTAAACTCTTGGCACCATCAGCCATTACCTCACTAATCCTGCTTGGTACATAAAATAGACTCCGAAGAGGATGCCAAAGACGCCGGCGGCGTACTGAACGATGCGGTTAAGCCGGGGTAATCGGGCGGAGGCGGAGAAGGGAAAGGTAAGGAAGATAGTTACCAGCCCCATACTGATAACAGAGCCCAGTCCGAAGAGCAGGATATACCATATCCCCAGCCAGCGGGACCCTAGACCGGCCAATACCAGAAGCATAAGAGCAGCACTACCGGCAAGTCCATGGATGGTGCCTACGACATAGGACTTGAGCCGGAAAAAGGGCTTGAGGGAACCCCGTAGCTCAGCTTGACGATGTTCACCAGGGATTATCCCGGCGATAAGAAAGTAAACCAGATTGCTCCAGCCCAATCGACGATGATGGGAGTGGGTGGGAGTCTCGACATGAGAGTGAAAGTGAACATGGGACTGAGAGTCGTGGCTGTGGGTGTGGAGGTGAATCCGGCTCCGGCGCAAGCTCCAGAATACCTGAACCCCCAGTAAGACTAACACTACCCCTACCAGGAACTCAAAAAGATGGGTTATTTGCTCCGGTAGAGTAACATTCAGGAAGAGAACCAGGATGCCCATCAAGAACAGGGTGGTGGTATGACCCAGTCCCCAGGAAACACCTACCCAGATAGCCCTCAGTGGGTTACGGTAGGCGCTGACAATGGTGCTCACCGCCACTAGATGGTCGGCGTCAAAGGCGTGCCTTAGCCCGAGCAGAAGCCCCAGAAGCAGGATTATCAGCGGTGAAGGTAACTCTGTCATATTTTATTCAAACACTTTCACCAAATCACCGAAGTCGAGCAAAGAGTTGCTTTTACAATTAGTTGTCAGAAAAGCTATTTTGCAAACTTCTCCCGGCTATCCAGCAGGATGGTTACCGGGCCATCATTATGAATTTCCACTTGCATATATTGCTGGAAGCGCCCGGTCGCTACTTTTAAGCCGCTGGAGCGAGCCTCCGTCACAAATTGCTCAAATAACCCTTCCGCCTGAGCCGGCGGCGCCGCCTCGACAAAACTGGGACGACGCCCCTTCCTGGTATCAGCCAGCAGGGTAAACTGGCTCACCACCAACAGCTCACCACTGATATCCCGAACCGAAAGGTTGAACTGGCCGGCTTCATCAGGGAAAAGGCGCAGACTAACCATCTTTTGCGCCAAGTGTTGTATCTCCTTTTGGGTATCGCCGTTAGCCATGCCGACAAAAACCATCAGCCCCCGACCTATCCTGC
>JACQOL010000125.1 GCA_016202555.1 Chloroflexota bacterium
ATTGAAGGAATCAGAGACATCACAGCCCAGGATATTCAGTACGCCACTGAACTGGAATACTCGGTTAAACTGGTGGGAGTGATTGAGCAAAAGGAAGGTGTTTTCAATGTTGCCGTGCACCCGGCACTGGTTCCCCGGGTGTCCCTTTTAGGCTCTCTTCAGGGAGTCTACAATGGTACCGAAGTTGAGGATGAATATGGCACAGTATCAGGGTTAATTGCTCCCGGAGCCGGCACCTACCCCACCGCCGATGCAGTAGTTAAAGACCTGCTAGATATCGCCGAAGGCAGGATACTACCGATGCCAAGTTCGGCACAGAGCATAAGATTAGGCTCTACTGAAGCTATCGAGAGACGCTATTATCTAAGATTTAGCGTGGTCGACCAGGCCGGCGTGCTGGCTCAGATTTGCAACATTTTCTGGAAGTATAATATCAGTATCGCCGCAGTGATTCAAAAGGAAGCAGTGTCCAAAGAGTTTGTACCGCTGGTAATAACCACGCATCTGGCCAAAGAGGGAGACCTTCAGGCGGCGATTGATGAGGTTGATAAGCTAGAGGTGGTCAAAGCCAGGACCAGGATTATCCGCATCCTTAAAGCTGACGCCTAGTTCACCGTTGGACCAAATCGCTCTTTTACCAAACTATCGTTGACAATTTACACCAAATCGTGTATCATTCGCCACGTGAGTAATCAGTATAAAACGAATCGACCGCAGTGGGGTAGCCAAGACATCCGAGCCTTAAGGCGACACCTCGGTTTAACCCAGCATGAGATGGCCGATAAACTGGGCACACGTCAGCAGACCATCAGCGAGTGGGAAAAGGGAAGGTATCAACCTCGGGGTGCCTCAGCGACCCTGCTTTCGATGGTGGCGGAACGGGCCAAGTTTAAATATCAAGTTACTCCTGACAAGTCCAAAGCCTCTTGACAAATTACACTGAAACGTGTATCATAAGATTTATCTTAAAAAGAGTTCAAAGCCCCGATACTTAAAAAGATTTCATTAGCATCAAGATAAAGCGGTTTTGCTCCGGCAGGCCGCTTTTATTAAGCTGGATAATACACGACAACGTGTAATATAACGGAGAGCCCAAGAGAGACAAAGCCTCTTCAATAATTACTTTCCCCATCCTTTATCAAGAGAGGGGAATAGGGAGGATGGCTATTTTAGAAATGTCTGTTGAAGCGAGGGAAATAAGGGCCATTTCGGAGAGCTACCTTAGCAAAATATGGCAGCACCAGTTGCTGGACAAGACTGAACTAAGAACTGAAGATGGCGAGCTGGTAGCGATAATCTACCCGGGCAGAATTAACGATGACCATGGTGCTGATTTTCGGGATGCGGTTATCACTACCAGCCGGGGGTTAATCAAAGGAGACGTCGAACTACATATTAAATCCAGTGGTTGGCGGGAGCACCGGCACCATCAGGATGTGGCCTACAATCGGGTAATTCTGCACGTGGTGATGTGGCATAATGCCAAAACGGTGACTAAACTCCAGAACGGGCAAGACGTTCCCATCCTGGCACTGAACAAATATCTAAACAACCCCCTTAGCCAGAAGCTAAATTCAGCCTCTTCTCGAACTATCTTACAGATGCCCTGCCTCCAGATTGGACGACGCCCGACGACGAACACTATTACCAGACTTCTTGAGAGTGCCGGGAAAGCCAGATTTTTAGCTAAGGCGGCACGGTTTCAAACAGACTTAACGCAAATTAGGGCAAGCCAGTCTCTTTACCAGGGGATAATGGGGGCTCTGGGTTATTCCAAAAATAAGCTACCCATGCTCAAACTCGCTCACATTTTACCGCTTCATCTTCTCGAATCGATGACCGGGAGCGAAAAATCAGACGAGGAATGTCTTATCTACCAGCAGTCACTACTATTAGGGACAGCCGGGCTGCTGCTCTCACAGTGCCCGGAGAGGTATCAGCGGGGGCAGCTAGCTGACCGGTGGCTGGACAAACTAGAGAGTATATGGGCTTCTTTTCAGGGCACCGAAGTGATGTCATACCATGACTGGCATCTGTTTAAGGTTAGACCGAATAACTCCCCGCTGCGTCGCCTGGTAGCAATGAGTTATCTTCTCCTTCGCTACCGGCAGGAAGGGATTTTAGATGCAGTCGTTAATCTGGTCAAGGAAGCCCCCGCTAACCATGGTCACCGTCACTTAGGCGAAGGTTTAGCAGTCACCACTGATGACTACTGGGCAAACCATTTTGACTTTAGCTCGGGCCGAAGAGAAAGCCCGACTCTGCTGGGCAGCGGGCGGGTGGCTGATATTACAGTTAATGTGCTCCTGCCCTTCACCTTTGCCTGGGGCCAGTTCATCTACCAGACCGATTTAGCAGGCAAAGCCATTGACCTTTACCGGAGCTACCCCAGGCTGCCGACAAACTCGGTAGAAAAACATATGACCGAGCAACTTAGCCTAAGCAGCAGCTTAGTCAATTCAGCCCAGCGGCAACAGGGACTAATCCATATCTACAATAACTGGTGTACCCAGGGCAGGTGCGACTGTTGCCGTTTAGCTGGTTAACACCCTAAGCCGAACGAACCAAACGGCGAATCAGGCGGTCGAGTCGCCTCGGCAGTAGCAGTTAATTTTTTCGGGGAATTATGATAAGATACTAGGGGGTAGGAGTGTAGCTC
>JACQOL010000124.1 GCA_016202555.1 Chloroflexota bacterium
GAACAGCTCAGTCAAATCCCAACTCGCTACCAGAAAGCAACAACAACTGAGGCGCGGGTCTCTGCTGAGGCAATCGCTCAAGCTCCTGTTGTCCGGGCGATAGACCTTCTTATCAAACAAGCGGTGAGAGACCGGACCTCTGATATTCATATTGAGCCTCAGGAAGACAGGCTACGTGTTCGCTACCGTATTGATGGTATTTTACATGAAATTATGTCTCTACCCTTGAGTATTCATCCCCCTTTGCTTTCCCGGGTGAAAATAATGGCTGGGCTGAATATCGCTGAGCGCCGTCGTCCTCAAGATGGTCAAATCACTTTTGACATGGGAGATAGAGAGGTGGATATTCGGGTGGCTACCACAAATACAGTATATGGAGAAATGGCGGTGCTTCGTATTCTGGATAAGTCCTTTACCCTTGTCCCATTAGCCGAGATCGGCTTTCGGCCCGATGCTTTAGAGAGGTATCTGCGAATGGTAAAAGTCCCCTTTGGTATGATATTAATTAGCGGCCCTACTGGCTCTGGTAAGACCACTACCCAGTATGCTACGGTTAACCAGCTTGATAGTGTTGGGCGCAATATCTTAACTATTGAAGACCCGGTTGAATACCGCTTCAACAATATTAATCAGATGCAGGTTAACCCATCTGCCGGGCTTACTTTTGCTACCGGGCTCAGGGCTTGTATGAGACTTGACCCCAACGTTATTCTGGTGGGAGAGATACGTGATACCGAGACGGCTCAGATAGGTATCCAAGCATCCCTCACCGGTCATCTGGTGCTTTCCTCAGTTCATGCTAATGATACGGCGAGTGTTATCTTCAGGATGGTAGACCTGGGTGTGGAACCTTTTCTTCTTGCTTCAGCTCTGATTGGTATCACTGCTCAGCGAATGGTGCGTCGTGTTTGTCCTTATTGTTCGAGACCCACTCCAGTCAGTCCTGATGAGCAAATGGCTTATGAGCAGGAGCTAAATGAGAAACAATCGGAATTTCTTGTTGGCGCCGGTTGTAATTTCTGCGCCAATACCGGCTATCTGGGACGAACTGGAATCTTTGAGGTTATGGTGATGAGCGAGTCAATAAGAAGACTGATTCTGAGTGGGGCCAGCTTAGATGATGTGCGTACCCAGGCCCGTAAAGAAGGCACCGTCTCATTATGGCGTGATGGAATGCTGAAGGTAAAAGATGGTATTACGACCCCTTCGGAGGTCATCCGTAACGTCTTCACTATCGGTTAAGGAGGGACAATGGCAAAAGCCCTTGAGACTCCACTAAAGGGGAAGAAGCTTATATCTTACCGCTATGAGGTTTTGACCAACCAGGGGGCACTGGTAAAAGGCACGATTAAGGCTGATAACGAGGTGGCCGCTGAGCGCCTTCTCATTGGGCAAGGCTATCGTCCTGTGAACGTAGAGGCTGTCCCCTCTATGTTTAGCATGGAAGAGGCTTTGCCGAGTCTTTTTAAGGTTAAACCGCGTGACGTGATTCTTTTCTCTCGCCAACTAGCGACACTTCTCAGGTCAGGTATCTCACTCCTGCCGGCCCTGGAGATTCTTGAGGGGCAGGTAACCACCAGCCGGGCATTCAAGAAAATTCTGGGCTCGATGGTTGATGACCTTCGCTCCGGTGGTTCATTTAGTCAGGTTATTGCCAAACATCCTAAGACGTTCAGTGAAATTTACTGTAGAACGCTGGCGGTTGGGGAACAGACCGGGAATCTGGAAGTGGTTTTGCATCAAATGGCTGATTATCAGGAGAAGCAGGGTGCCGTGGCTAAAAAGGTAGGCGGGGCTTTAACCTATCCCCTGATGGTGCTGGGTGTTGGTCTGGTAGTCGGCGTTATTCTGATGACGGTGGTGATGCCCCAGTTACTGAATATGTTCAAGGCGTTGAATGTAACACTGCCGCTACCTACCAGGATTCTCATCGGTATAACGCATATTCTCACCACCTACCCGCTTTATTTACTGATAGCTCTGGCAGTATTAGCCGCCGCAGTGCTTTGGCTGGTGAAACAACCTACCGGGAGGCGATTGCTTGACCGGTGGCGGCTAACTGCTCCAGTAATTGGTACCCCTCTACTGCTGGGGGAGTTGGCTCGTTTCAGCCGGACCATGGCGATGCTGGTAAAAGCTGGATTGAGCTTGCAGGAAATAATGGAAATGTTACCTCACTCCAGCAACAATAAGGTTATCCGTGATGCTTTAACCCGGGTTAGAGATGGGCTTGTCCTGGGGGAGGGGTTATCGGCGCCAATGTCTCGCATCGATATCTTTCCACCTCTCCTGGTTCAGATGGTAGCGGTAGGCGAGGAAAGCAATACCCTAGACTTTACCCTGGGGGTGGTCGCTGATTTTTATGAGACGACTGCCGAGGAGAAACTGACCGCTATGACAGGGTTGATTGGACCCCTCAGCACCATCTTCATCGCGGTATTCGTTGGCTTCATTGCCCTATCGGTAATTATGCCAATGTATACCATCACCGGAGCCTTCGGCTAGTCGCTTTGAGGTTAATGATGAGACGGCTGGATAAGAGGTGGTTTAGACTTTTGCGGGGGCAAAGAGGCTTCAGCCTGATTGAAATTGTGGTGGCGGTGGCAATCCTTGGTTTCATCGGGGCGGCCGTAATCAGAGGCCTTGGCACAAGTTACCGAGCTACCGGTCAGCTGGATGAGCAGGTCACGGCGACGAACCTGGCTACCTCCTATTTTGAATCTATCAAGGCGATGACTTACGCTCCTACCTATCCCAGTGCCGGAGCCAATATTACCGTTCCCTTTCAATACAGCGTGGCAATCGTCACCACTTTTTCTACCGATGGCACTAGCTGGGTCTCTACTTACACTAACCAAACTCTGCAGAAGGTCAGCATCATCATATCAAGGCAGGGGAAAACCATTCTCAATGTCTGCACATTCAAGATGAAAAGGCCCTCGGGATGAAAAGATGAACCAAAAGGGGTTTACCCTCATTGAATTATTGGTAGCCCTGGCGGTTGGTGGCGTCCTGTTGATTGGCCTCGTCCTCAGCATCCAACAGCTTCTGGTTGGTACCGACCGCACTAATAGCCAGGTGGTGGCAGTGACCGATGCAAGTAATGCCGCAAATAGAATCAGGGAGGACCTGCTGATGGCCCAGAGCACTGACCTGACGGACGGTAACCCCGTTCCTCAAAGCTCGGTTACTCTGGCCTGGACTGACCAGACCAGATTTGGCTCAAGCAATCCGACTTCCCATGACAGCAGCTATGTACTGTCAGGTACCAACCTGCGGCGTACCTACGACGGCACGTTGAGTATTGTTGGCCGGACTATTACTTCGCTGGGTTTTACCCAGAACGGTCGGGTTATTAATGTCGTTATTACTGCCACCGGTAGCGGTATCGCCAAAAAAAGTGAGACCCTCCGATTCAGTGTCCATATGAGGCCGGAGATAATAGAGTGAAGATAAAGAGACAGGCGGTTCGACTTCGCTCACTCGTTCCGATTCGGCGTCAGAGTGAACCACAGGCCGGGCAGGCATTCATTTTAGTTTTAATACTGCTGGCAATTGGGGCATTGCTGGTAGTGCCGAGTCTACGGTTCAGCGGCAGCTCCCTGAAGAATAGCCAGATTGTCACCCGGCAAACCAGAGAGCTTTATGCTGCTGATGCTGCCCAGGAGTATGTGATGTGGAAGCTGCTCTATAATAACTATGCCAGCACTTTTACCTATAACGGTCAGTCTGATAATTTTTCGGTGGATGTTTGCGGTATACCGGTAAAGGTCAGCGTTATCATGCGGGCGGTGGTCAGCTGGCACGGGGTCACCCTGTCCACCGACGATGTTATTAAACCGACGAAGAGCGTGTCCCCGACCACTAATAGCGGTAGCTCTCAAACCTATACCTACACCATCGCACTGGAGCAAATCAGCGATAATATCTCCCAGGGGTTGAATGCTATCTACGATGTCTTGCCCGATGCTTTTAAGTCTTCGTCCTATGTTGCCGGTAGCAGTAAATGGAGCGAGGATGGTGGTACTACCTGGCAGACTATTGGAGACCCTTCACTGCCGGGGCAAGGCAGTAACCCATCTGGAAGCTATGGCGGTCAGGTGCGGCTGCGCTGGCCCTATTCAGGCAACTTTACTTCCCCGGCACGGGACTTTTACTCCGAGCAGGTGAAGAAAATGTCTTTTCAAGTGAACGGGACTATGGGACCCAACACCAAAAACTATAACTGGGTGGTGCTGGCGCCCTGGAATACCCTTAGCGGGGCTCAGTCGCCTATCACTCGCGACACCGGGACTTCGCCCAAGAACGGGCTTCTAAACGTTTTCAAGACGGCGGACAAAGCCTATATCCCACCGGACGTACCGACGACTATTAATTACACCATCAACATCCAGAGCCAGGAACAGTCCACTGATAAGATTACGAAGATAGATGACTACCTGCCCCCCGGCTTCAGCTACACCAATAACTCAACGGGCGGCATCACGACCAGTAACCCGATAAGTACCTTCGAGACTATCAATGGCGTTCAGCGCTGGCACCTGAACTGGACTTTTTCTGGTAGCGGTATCTCAATTGCCTCAGGTACGACATTATATCTGACCTTTAGCGCCATCGGTACTGAGTCCGCCTCAGGTAGTTACTATAATGAAATGCTGGTCACCCCGAGTAACCCTTTGCCGCAGATATTTAGTGACCTAGGGATGACCTACTCGGACTTTAACAGCTCCTATACCTGGAATAGTGCCGCAGTCCTCGTGCCGGCTTATGATTCCAGTACCAGTGCCGGGGGCACAACCACTAATGCTAATCTGGCACTAGGGACAAACACGGTTGGTATTTTTTCTTACCAGGTGAAATAAGCGTTGTCAGGTAGTGTTATAATGGGGCTGGCCGAGTAAAAACTGCTGAGGAGAAAGAAGGATGAATAAAGCTGAAGTTAGCAAGCAGGTTAACCCGGAGGTGGAACAAATGGCTGCCCAGATGGCCAGGGATAGAGCCATGGCGGCCAGGTGGGACCTGGATGTGGCCGTCTTTCTCTTCGCCGTCCTGATTATCATCATCATCCTGCTCTTTGAGGGGGTTGGTCTTGAGATTGTGGCCCCAGTGGCCGTCTTCGGTTTAGCTATGGTCTGGCTTGTGGGGTGGCGGCGGGGCCGGCAGCTCTACCAGCGTTTCTATGATGAAGAGCTTAACAAACTGAAGGAGGAGCTAAAAAAGACGATTCGGGGAGTAGCTGAGGAAACAATCGAAGAGAAGATTCAGAAGGCACTGCGGGCAAGGTGGCGTTAGCCGGGCAGAAGGCTGGCTTTACTGCCGGCCGGGTGGCGAGTGCCAAAGGTGGGGGAAAATAGAAACTATTAAGAAGCTGATAGATAGACTGCGCCAGATGGGCGTTATCCTCTTATTCGGTTTTGTACTGATTATCTACATTGCCCTTGGCCTCGTCTACTGGCAGCAGACATCACGGCAAAAAGAGCTTGCCGGGCAAATCGCTAACTTAAACGCCACCCTTTCCAGGCCATTGCCCAGTGCTGAGAAGTTGCAGGCAGAATATCAAAGAATCAATGCTTTTCTCCCGCTAACAGTGCCAGCGGCTCTCGATATTATCGCTGGCATCGCCAAGAAGAGCGGTATTGATACTGCCCCGGACGCCGGTAAGTTTAGTATTCCCCCGGGCTCAATCACAATCAGCTCAGTGAAGGTGGGTATAAGCGACTATCAGTTGCTTTCCTTCAAGAATATCAAAGCTCAGGGTGACGATAATAAGGTGATGGCTTTCGTCTCTGCCCTTGATTCAGGTATTTTCTATTACCCCGAAATTACTAAGCGAGAAACTATGGTGCTGAGAGGGGTGGATGTTGTGGAGGAAGTTATAAACGGGGGTGCCGGGGATAATATAACTCAGACTACCGTCACCCTGGAAGTTGATATTTATACCAAACCAGTGAAGTAGCAGCTTACAGTGTTAGTCGTCACAAGAGAGGTATTGAGTGGTAACCATTGAAATCGATAGTACCGTCATCAGGCTTATGGAGACGGCGGGGAGGAAAGTGATTAGATGGGCAAGCCATTCTCTTGAGCCGGGTATGTTTGAGAGCGAAGTGATTTCAGACCCTATAGCTTTAGGGGCTTTAGTCAGGCAGCTGGTGACCTCAAGTGGCATGAGAAAAAGGGATGTTACTGCCAGTATCAGCGGTCTTTATTCGTTAAGTCGCATCATAACGGTACCCAGTCCGTCAGGAGTAACGGTAACCAAAGAGATGATTCTGGAGGCAGCGAAAGAGGTAATGCCATTAAATGCGGATACGCTATATCTCTCATGGCAAACGGTTGCTACCGGTGAGGGTTGGCAACGAATCTTTGTTGTTGGTGTCCCCCGAGATATTCTCGATAATGAAATGCGAGCCTTAAAGGCGGCTGGGACCAATCCTCGCAAGCTGGACCTCAAGGCGATGGCTTTAGCCAGGGCAGTAAATAAGGAGCAGGTTCTTATCTTCAATCTCCAGCCCTCCAGCTTTGATATTGTTATTGTTGTTAATAGCATCCCTGAAATCACCCGCGCTATTGCCTGGCCGCAGGGAGACCTCACCGTCGAAGATAGAGCAGAGCATTTAGGACTAAATTTACGGCTGGCAGTCGACTTTTATAATGCCCATTATCCTGATACGCCTATCGACCCGGCGACTCCCCTCATCGTTACCGGCTACATGACTGAGGATGTTAACTTAATGGAGAAGCTGCAAGCCAGGGTAGGCTACCCTATTGAGCCGCTAGCCCCCCCGTTAGAGTATCCGGAGCACCTGCCCGTTTCCCAATACGCCGTCAATATCGGGCTCGCTTTGAATGGGATGGCACCATCCAAAAATCCAGGGCCGGGTGGCTATTCGCCACCCGATATCAATCTGCTGCCCGAAATCTATAAACCCTGGAAACCTTCACCCAGGCAGATATACATCTTTGGTTTAATAATAGCTGTCATTGGTTTACTGGTTCCGCTATACCAGATAACTGCTGTGGCGATGGGTAATACGGCTAACTTGAGAGCAAAATATGACATTATTAACAGTGAAATGCAACAGCGACAGGCTGAAATTAGAAACCGCGAGCCACTGCAAAAGGCGATTAACGACTATAACACCATTGTGAATATGGGTGGCGGTTTGAGCGATGACCTGAGTGTCATCCAGAACCAGGCCAACAAACTTGTTGTTGAGGTTAAGCAAATTAGTCATCAAGGAAACAGTATCACTGTTACCTGCGAGGCACCTGATTACGTTACCTTTCGAAAATACCTGGCCGCTCTTGAAGAAAGCGGCCGCTTTTCCAGCCCTATCCCTCCTCCTGAAGGCTACCCTTATACTAAATCAGGTCCCATTAAGCTCGTGCCAAAGACCAGTAAGTAACCGAAAGCAAAAGAAAAGAGGTGCCCCGGTTTAGTAGTTCCGGGATACCCCTTTCCTTAAATACCCAACCTCTTCTAAAATCCTGCTTTATATCTCACGTATTACTACGGGACATCATATTGAGTTACCGTTCCCTGGGCATCAACAGTGTACCAGTAAGAAGTAGTCTGCGTGGCGGTGTAATTGGTCAGGTTACCACTGGCGCCGTCGGCGATTCTATCATGCTGGTAGAGGACAAACCCGGCCCCATCGCCAGCTGCATATGTATTTCCCAGGA
>JACQOL010000126.1 GCA_016202555.1 Chloroflexota bacterium
AGAGCGACCATAGCAGCAATATCGCTGAAAGTGGTCGGTTTAAGCTCCTTAATGTAGCGGCGCATGCCCGACCCCTCCAACTGGAAGACACCGGTAGTTTCTCCCGAGGCGAGCAGCTCAAAGGTTTTAGCGTCATCCATCGGGAGGTGCTGCAGGTTAATATTAATGCCCTGGTTTTGCAGAATAATGTCTCTGGCTTTGCCTAGAATGGTGAGGTTAGCCAGGCCGAGAAAGTCCATCTTCAACAAGCCAATATGGGCAATATCTTCCATAGTGAACTGGGTCATCACGATTGTCTCACTGTCGGCTTTACTGGCTCGTTGTAGGGGAACATATTGAATAAGAGGCTCCCTGGAGATGACAACCCCGGCAGCGTGAGTGCTGGCGTGGCGGGCAATACCCTCTACGTTCCGGGCGGAATCAACCAGCTTACGGATGGTAGTATCCTCGTTGTAGATATTCCTGAGCTCGCTATTTTCAGCCATGGCTCGCTCCAGGTTCATACCCGGGGCAAAGGGAACCAACTTGGCGACACGGTCAACATCGCCGTAGGACATACCCAGAGCCCGCCCTACATCTCTGAGGGCGGCCCGGGCACCCAGTGTGCCGAAGGTGATAATCTGGGCAACGTGGTCGGAGCCGTACCGGCGGGTGACATAGGCAATAACCTCATCACGGCGGTCATCCTGAAAATCCATGTCTATATCAGGCATTTCAATGCGTTCCCGGTTAAGGAAGCGTTCGAAGACCAGCTCGTGTTCCATCGGGTCTATCTCGGTGATACCCAGGCAGTGCAGAATAAGGCTGGAGGCGGCGCTGCCCCTGACCCCGAATAGGATGCCGTTCTGGCGGGTGAAGGAAATAATGTCCCAGACGACCAGGATGTAATTAGCAAACTGAGTCTCCCTGACGACAGCCAGTTCAGCGTCAAGACGCTCTTTTATCGCCGCGGAAGGATTGGGATAGTACTGAGGCAAGCCCTGGTAACAGAGGTCGGCGAGGAACTGATCGGGGGTCTTCCCTTCAGGTATTTCAATCTGAGGAAGATGAAGACGGCCGAAATCAAGCTTGAGGTTACACATCTCGGTAATACGCCCGGTGTTTTCTATCGCCTGGGGAATATCGCGGTAAAGCTCAGCCATCTCTTCCGGACTCTTGAGATAGAAAAAGTCGCCAGCCATCTTCACTCTCTTGTCATCATTGACGGAAGAGTTGGTGCCGATACATAGTAGCAGGTCATGGGCGGCAGCATCCTCCTGCTTGATGTAGTGCACATCATTGGTCGCCACCAACGGAATGTCCAGTTCAGTATTTATCGTTATAAGGCCCTTGTTTATCACCTCTAATTCTGGAATGGGATGCCGCTGTATCTCCAGATAGAAATCACCAAATGTTTGCTGGTACCATAGAGCCGCCTGTTTTGCTTCATCGAGCCGTCCTTGCAGGATAAGCTGAGGAACCTCCCCGGCAATACACGCCGAGATGGCAATAAGTCCCTGGTGATACTCTTGGAGCAGCTCTTTATCCAGACGCGGTTTGTAGTAAAAGCCTTCAAGGTGTGCCTTGGTGGTGAGCTGGAGTAAGTTGCGGTAGCCGGTCTGGTTTTTAGCCAGTAGCACCAGGTGGAAGGGTCTTTTTCCCCCGGTATTATGGTTTAAGTGACTATCCTGAGCAATGTAGACCTCGCTGCCGATAATTGGTCTGATGCCCGCCTCTTTAGCCGCCAGGTAGAACTGAATAGCTCCGTGCATCACACCATGGTCGGTGATGGCCAGGCTGTCCATCCCCAGCTCTTTGGCTCGTGTCACCAGTTGCGGGATGCGGCACATACCATCAAGCAGGCTATACTCGGTGTGGACATGAAGATGAGTGAACATCATTCTCCCCCGGCCTGGCGTTAAATAATTATAACACAAGGGGGGAGTTCCTGGGATATTTTTAGAGTTGAATTTAAAGGGAAAATTTGAAGTAGGTTATTCCTGCCTGCTGAAAGACCAGATTGCTATTGACAGCAGCACCATGCCAAAGATGGCAACGATTGACACATCCTCAAGAACGGTCATCGTGTGTCCCAGGACGGTTACGCCAATGGCACTACTTGCCTGACGGCCTATCACTCCACCCAGGGCAGCGATTTCTTTACCCAGGAAGAGCTGGCGAATGGCATCGACACCATAGGTAAGGGGGTCGATTTTTGAGATGAACGCCATCCAGGCGGGCACATTATTCACCGGGAAGAATACTCCGGAGAGGAACATTAGGGGGAAGATGATAAGCTGGACGATTACCTGGAATCCTTGCTGAGACCGCATGCGGGAGGCTATTAAAATACCCAGACCGGAAAGGGATAGAGATATGATAATCAGTATTGGTATCAGTTTGATTACCAGCAGAGGGCTGAGGGAAACTCCCAGAAATGGTGCCAGTACTAGCATCACGATGCCTTGAGCTATTGCCACCGTGGCGGCGCCGGCAGCCTTGCCCAGGACGATGCCACTGCGTCCCAGCGGGGCGACCAGAATTTCCTTTAAGAATCCGAACTCACGGTCCCAGACGATAGATAATCCTGACATTATCGAATTCATCAACACTGTCATGGCAATAATGCCCGGATACATAAACTGGATAAAGTTAACTCCAGGTGTCAGTGCCCCGATGATGCGGTTAAAACCAGCCCCAAAAATTACCAGGAAGAGCAGCGGCATGGCAAAGGATGAGAAGAGACGAGATCGTTCCTGAATGAAACGGAGTAGTTCCCGGTAGCCAACGACCCACATTCCTCGAAATACATCAGCCATAGATTATCTGCCAAACCTCCTTCTCATCATGTCTTTCATCTGTTCTTTTGAGCCGGCCTCTTCATCGCGAATGGCCCGACCGGTTAGCTTTAGAAATACATCATCAAGAGTCGGTCGGCGAACACTGATGGAAAGGAGGTGACTCTGGAAATTATCCATTAATTTGGGCAGGAATTTCTCCCCTTGAGGGACGCTGAAAGTGATTGTCCCGTTCTGGATAGCTGGTGATAGGCCATATTTTTCTTTTAGCTCAAGTGCCGCACTATTGTTGTCCTCAGCCTTCAATGTTACCATATCCCCACCTAGGTTATCTTTGAGTTTATCTGGTGTATCCAGGGCAATAATATGGCCCTGGTCAATAATACTGATGCGGTTAGAGTTTTCGGCTTCGTCCATATAGTGGGTGGTTAAGAAGATGGTCAAGTTATTTTGTTGGCGTAATGCCAGAATGTAGTCCCAGATATGGCGCCGATTCTGGGGGTCTAAGCCCAGCGTTGGCTCATCAAGAAAGAGGACTCGCGGGCTATGCAACAGACCCCGGGCAATTTCCAGTCTTCTTTTCATTCCCCCGGAAAAGGTGCGAACCCGACTCTTACGTCGGTCGGACAACTCAACCAGTTCCAGCAGTTCAGTGATGCGCTTCTCTCTTTCTTCCTTGGGTACTTTATAGGCATAGGCGTGGAAACGCAGGTTTTGTTCCGCCGTTAGATATTCATCGAGAGTCGGCTCCTGAAAAACAAGCCCGATAGAGCGCCGTACCTCACTCCGCTGTTTAACAACATCGTAGCCGTTGACTATTGCCTTACCGCTACTCGGCATCAACAGGGTGCAAAGCATATTGATAGTGGTCGTTTTCCCGGCCCCGTTTGGTCCCAGAAAACCGAATATCTCACCTTCATCTATCTGAAAGGAGACTTTATCTACGGCAGCTAACTGCCCGAAATTTTTTGACAACTCTTCAACTTCGATTATGTTCATCTTTGTCTTTCTCCTTGTTGTGTTCGGCGGCTCTGGTGAGGGCAGTAAGCCCTTGAGCTAGAGCCGAAAGTTCCTCCGAGGTTAATTGTGTTAGGATATCGGATATACGGCTGATGACGCTTGCTCTAAGTTTAGACACCAGAGCTTTCCCCCGGTCGGTAGTCTTGAGGAGAAGCATCCGGCGGTTTTCAGGATTCTCCTCGCGACTCACCAGCCCTTGTTCCACCAGGTGGTCAATAATTCCGGTAACATTGGGTGGAGTTACCCTCAGGGCATTCGCCAGTCTCTTAAAGTTAGTGCTGCCTTCAAAATCAATAAAAAACAGGCTCTTCAGCTGGCCAATAGTCAGGTCTAAGTCCAGCCAGGCCCCAGGTGCATACTGTCTCATCGCATGGCCTAACTGCTGCTGAAGCTGAATGATTTGCTTGATAAGCTTTGATTTTTCCATTCCTGTCAGCCGTAACTTATTGATTGTGCGTTCCGCTTTTATTGTTAAAGTTACAATAATAGTTTATATTTTTTAATA
>JACQOL010000012.1 GCA_016202555.1 Chloroflexota bacterium
ACACTCGTTACCACCCGGTCAGGACGCCCAATATCGAGGATGATAAACAATCCAGCTATGGTCAGGGCACCAATTGTTAGCAGTTCGGCAAGGCGGGCGACGGGGTAAAAGACACTTAACTTGAACAGCCTGACTCCTGCCGAGATGAGAATACCGCCGTGGGAGATGCCAACCCACCAGATGAAGGAGCCAATGTAGATACCCCAGGGAACGCCACCAGTGCTTCCCCAGTCGCCAAGTCCGGTAACAACTAGTCCGTATTTGAGTTGCCATACCCAGGCGCCAAGAAACCAGACTAAAAGCAGGCCGGCAATTGTTACAAGAATGTAATATTTCTTGCCAGGATTAGCCAGCGGCTTGAGTATAGAATCTGCCCTGCTTAGGGGTTTATTGCGTTCCCTCACTGGCCGCCTCCAAAAGCTCTTGAGAACCAGGGTCTGGGTCCCCCAAGTTCATCCAGTCGTTTCTCAACTAGACCCCAAGCAGCATAAGAGACCGGTCCATCTACCTGCACCGCTTCCCGCGTGGGCTGCTGGCCGATGAAAATAACGCTCGGCTTGGTACCTTGGCTTTCCAGGAGTCGGAATACTGAGAGAGTTCCTCCCGCATCTTTCTTTCTCTTCTCCAGATAGCGGAGAGGTTCACTGTTCGGGTCGTTAATATCACCAAAGTGAATAACATTCTTGGGGCAGACTAGAGCACAGACCATATTTTTTCTGCCGTCATCCTGCCGGTCAGGGCAGAAGGTGCACTTACCCATACAACCTAATGGCGGATTGCCGATGACCCATCTCCCACGGTAGTCGGTCAGCTTTTCATGATATAAATTCTTTTTGTCGGGTTTGCCCCACTGAAAGTAGTTGACTCCGTAAGGGCAGGTAACCAAGCAATAGCGACAGCCGATACAGAGATTGTAATCGGTCAGGACAAGACCGTCTATGTCTCGCTTATGTCGGGCCCGCACCGGGCATACTTTTACACATGGCGGGTTGCCACAGTGCTGGCATGTCCGTACCAGAAAGTTAGGCTCATCCCTGTTAATATCTTTGAAGGCAATAACATATATCCATAAGACTCCCGCTGGGTTGAAATTGTGACTCTGACAGGCGTAGACGCAACTGAGGCAACCGTCACAAGCCTCCAGGTCGACGACCCAGCCCATCTGCACCCGCTTGGTTGGTGGAGGCTGGGCATCATCTCCCTTGAGTAGCAAGCTACTATCCTTGTCTCCGGTAGCAGCTTCGGCTCCAAAGGCACTGCCGCTTAACCAACGTGCCCCTAATAATGAGGCTAGAGCAGCCCCCCCTAACTTAAGCAGCGTGCGGCGAGACATGTGTTTCGCAAAGGAGGATTCAGACGGCGTGCTATCAATATCCTCGTTTGGAGGTATCGGTCGCTCGTCAACCCCGAATTCCTTGAGATAAGCCTGATGGTACTTTTGATAAAACTCGGCCTCAGAAAGTTCACCAGCAACGACTTTTCGGGCGTCTTTAGCTATTTGATTCCTCAGGTCACTCATTGGCTCTGTCCCTGCCGACTCTTTAAGAAAGTCTGGCTGGTTCAAGCTTTTGTCCTTCTCTGGCACTAAAATTCCCCTTTCTTCCATCGTAAGGCGAAAATTCTTTCTGGCTTGTTTTCAACCCTATGGCTAAGGCTAAATTTATCGCTGTCTTGAGCCTAACCTGCTGGATAAGGCAGCAATTAAAAAGCCCTCACTCTAAACGGCTCCACAACGGTAAACCAGCTAATTATATCATTTCTGCTGGCAATGTCAATAGGTTTTTTTGGGTTCTGTTTGCTTATGGTTGTTATTCGTTTAGGGTGTTGGTTTTTAGCCCGGAGGATGCTGGGGATACAGCAGGGAGGTGACGAAAGGAGTATAATGAGCATAGGCCATATGGTACCGTATTTGAACTATATTTTTACAAAGCGAAACCTTACTCTATGAGCAAAGAAACATTTCATATAGTCTCTCTCGGCTGCGCTAAGAATAGCGTTGACTCGGATTCCATGAGGCAACTGTTGGCCGGTTCTGGCTATGAACCTGTCACCGACCCACTCCTAGCGAGCGTCATTATAGTTAACACCTGCGGTTTTATTAACCCGGCTAAAGAGGAGTCGCTTAATATGCTTGCTGAGCTGGCTACTAAAAAGAAAAACGGTCAAGTGCTCATTGCTGCAGGCTGTCTGGCACAACGCTACGGTGTGGAAGTTACCCGGCGTGTTCCCGGCATTGATGGTATTCTCGGTACACGCCGCTGGATGGATATTGTTGATGTAGTTGAGGGCCTGCGCGGAGTTAGGCACCCCGAACCCTGCTATCACTTGTCTGGAACGGCTACCGTCGGTAGTGACGAGCACGGTGTGCGGCGCTTTTCAGTACATGGGGCTAGTGCCTATCTAAAGATTGCCGATGGCTGCCGCCGCCCGTGTGCCTTCTGTGCTATCCCGTTAATTAAGGGCACTGCCGTTAGCCGTCCGATTGAGTCCGTCCTGTCTGAAGCTCGCGCTTTGCAGGAGATGGGCGTACACGAAATTATCCTGGTTGCTCAAGATACCACCGACTACGGCTATGACCTGGGCTTGAAAAACGGCCTGGCTCATCTAATCACAGGAATGACTGCCGCCGTCCCTGAGGTCGATTGGATTCGCATTATGTATGCCTACCCCGGCTATGTCACCGATGAATTAATTGAAGTCATCGCCACCCATAAGCAGGTGGTACCCTACCTTGATATGCCCCTGCAGCACGCTCACCCGTTGACACTGCGCCGGATGGACCGGCCAACAAATCTTAAGTGGGTCCGCAAGACTCTAGAGAAAATGCGTCAGGCTATCCCCGACCTGGCACTACGCACTACTTTCATCGTCGGCTACCCCGGTGAGACTGAAGAGGAATTCCAGACCTTGCTTGATTTCGTTGAGGAGATTCGTTTTGACAGGGTGGGGGCATTCAAGTTCTCTTTTGAAGCGGGCACCGCCAGCGAACCATTTGGCGACCCCATCCCGGATGAGGTAAAAGAAGAACGCTTGAAGCGCCTGATGGAAAAACAGCAGCCAATTTCTCTTGAGCTCAACCGGGCATTCGTCGGCCATAGCCTGGATGTATTGATTGAAGGCGTCGGGCAGGGCATCTCGATTGGTCGCAGCTACCGTGACGCTCCCGAAATCGACGGTCTTGTCCTGGTCAAAG
>JACQOL010000123.1 GCA_016202555.1 Chloroflexota bacterium
CACCAATATGCCTTCCGTTGATGAGATGATAATCATGGCCAAGGAAATGGGAGTAAACATGATTGCCTGCACCACTACCTGCGGGGTGATGGGCTTACCTGCCGATACGGATTCTTTTCGCAGCGAAATCCAGATTATGGCTGGGGCTGCCTATTTCTTGGGTGAGGCACGTAAATCAAAGGTAACCCTTTTCATCTAGAAGGATATTTAGTAAGCTAAATCAAGGAGGAGGAGATGAAATCCGACCAGAGCTTGGATTGTATGGGGCTTTATTGCCCGATGCCTATTGTCAGGACTGCTGAAAGGTTTAAGCAGCTCAAGATAGGAGACATTTTAGAGATAGTGGCTGATGATGTTGGTATCAAGAAGGATATGCCAGCCTGGTGCGAAGCTACCGGACACGAGTGTTTAGGGTTGGAAGAGACGGGTGGGGAAATCAAGGTCTATGTCAAGAAAACCCACGCCTGATGCTACGGCTTTTGGAGCAGTCTCGATGATAATTTTATTGGCTACTTCTTCGGAGGAAGAGCATAGGGTGGGTCTCTAACCAGACCTGCCAGCACGTCAAACCAGGTGAAATCAACGGTAGCGACATCATTTGAGCCAGGGGTTTGCACATAGTAGTTCATGCCATCCGGTGTGCTATCGCCGACGGTAATATTCAATACAGTTCCGTCTGTTAGGGTTAAAGTTATTTTCATTCGTGGCTGAGTTAAGCCGAATTTAGTAAGTTCCGCCTCAGTGGCATTTTCAGTAATGATTCGGTTAGCCGCCGGGCCACTCAAAAGCAGGGGTATGCCTCCTCCCCATCGCGTCATATTTACTGATGACCTCTCGGCGTCGTCGAAGTGCCAGCTCCGGTCGACTTCTTTGATAAATGACTGGCTTTCGTTCTCAAGAGGCAGCTTGATTTCAATGCGCTGGATATTATCCATATCAATCAGCCAGACATACAGTTTTGGCTCAGGTGTTGAAACGGGCTGGCCACGATTAGAAAAGTAAAAATAGCCGGCCAGGGCTAGAAAAACAACCAGCAGAATAAGAATGTTTCTCAGTCTCAAGCGATTTGTCCCCTGAGCTTAGCTGGTCTGGCTACCTTCTTTGCCACCAGATAATACTCCCAATAACCAACACTATTAGTGGCAGTAGACCGATACTGGTATAACTGATGAATCTTTGTGCCTCCGGACCAACAACAAGTCTGCGGAAGGGGAGAACCTTGCGTTCGATTGAAACTATCTCTTTACCTTCGGTAAGCAGCTTTACCGCAGTAACAAAAAAATCACCGTTATTACCACTGAAAAAATGCTGGTTAGTGGCGAAATCAGAATCGCCGATGACAATTAAACGAGTGATTCTATCTTGTTGAGTTGCCCGAGCGGCAATGACAACACCAATAGCCAGTGGGCCCTTCCGCTCTGTTGCCACATCAAACTTTGGCTCTTTCTGAGGGTTAAAATCCTTGTCCAACCAGCTTTCATTACTTGACCAGGCCAGCGGCTGCATGCTAATCTTGTCCGCTGCGTTCTCTTGAGGGATAATAGCAGTAGCCCCGGGGAAGTATATCTTGGCAAGACCGAATAAATTCCTAGTATTGGGCACACTGGGACTATCAATACTGGGAGTTACATATGATGAAGGGTCAATGATACTTCCCTCCTCAATATTTACCCCCCAGGCAGAGAGCAACTGATTAATCTCGGGTGAAGAATCAGGATTGGTTAAAATCATTAGCCAGCCACCATTCTTAAGATAGCCCTCAATAATCGCTATCTCGCCGCTGGTGATGGATGCTCGCGGTGCGGCAATTATTAGAGCAGCCGCATCCTCAGGTATTTTAGAGGTAACCTTTAAGTCCAGAGGCTCCACCTTGTAGAGATTATCTTGCAGACCTATCTTAGCTCGACTATAGCCGCTGGTAGCTTGTGAGTTTATATCACTCTCACCATGCCCGGTAAGGAAATACACCTTTTTCTGAGTCGTCCCGCTGACTTCCAGGATGGCACTGGTGAAGGGATGTTCTGCTTCTGCTCCAACCATTTGTTGGTTACCTTGCTGGTCAGTACTCGTTATTATAATCTCTTCTGGCGGTACCAGCCGGCGTCCCTTCTCACTCTCAAAGACAACCGTTGAATATTCGGTTATGTCATACTGCCTTGCCTGGTCAGGATTTTCATCAGGGTCAATAGTTTTTATACTCAATTGGTCAGTATAGTTCTTGTATTCAGCCAGTAAGTTGGTGATATAGCCATCAATCTCGAGAGGGTCAGCGGGTGTGACGAAGAGCAGAATCTGCACCGGTGTCTTCAGCTTGCTCAGAACATCCTTTGTTTGAGAAGTAAGAGTGAATTGTGCCAGACCGGTGAGGTCAAAACGCTGATAGTTACCAATACTTATGGCATTAACGACCAGGATGATACCGATGAAGATTGAAGCCATGACTGTGGTGCCGGCGCTGAAGCGGCCACGCCGACCAGTCAGGCTACGACCAAGGTAACGGAAATCGATGATAACGGCGGCAGCCAGCAGCAGTACCCCCAACCCCAGAATAATCCAGGCAGTGCGGCGAATATCGGGTAGCACCAGCATCACAATCAGCCCCACCAACAGGGAGAGTAGCCCGAGTACCGCAATTAGTCCGGTTGACCCATGAATCTTATTAGTCTGCATCTAGCTCCAGCGGCTGTTTTCCAGAGACCTTATTGCCAGGAAAAGAAATAAAGCGGTAATGCTAAGATAGTAAATTACCCCTCTGGTATCTATTATTCCCCGCATAAAGTCAGGGAAGTAATAGGACAGAGAGAAGAAGTTAACGAACTTTCCCAGGGCTTCGGGAAGAAAGCTGGCTAGCATACCCATAAAATAGAGGGCAAAGAGAATGCCTCCGGCGACTACAGTCGCCACAATCTGGTTTGAGGTTAACGATGAGGCAAATATTCCCACGGCTAATGAAGCCCCGCCCAGAAGAAAGAGCCCTAGGTAACCAGCAGTAATCGGGCCCATATCAGGGTCACCAAATAACCTTAAGAGAATAGGGTAGTAAAAGGTGAGTACCAGCATGACGATAAGGATACCCAGGCTACCCACAAATTTACCCAGTATTAGCTCACTGTCTCTCACCGGTGCCGTGAGCAGTAACTCCAAAGTACCCATTTTTCTCTCTTCAGCCAGCAAACGCATCGTGAGCACTGAGGCAAACAAGAGCAGCAGGATACTGCCACTACCTAAAAAACCTTTAATACTGGTTTCAATAAGAGTATCCGGGCTGGTAGCAAAAAAAACACCAGTAAGCACCAGAAAGATGCCAATGACAATATATGCCATTGGTGATGCCAGGTAGGATTTGAACTCCTTAAGAGCAATAATCGTTGTATTTCTCACTACTGGTCAGACTCCTTTTTGGTGGTCAATTTAAGAAAAATGTCCTCAAGGCTCATTTCTACCGATTCTAAAGAGAGCAATGTCCAGCCATTCTGGACAACGGATTCCATTATCTTCTCGCGGGGGTCCTCTCCAGTCGAGCATTCGAGGATATACTGGGAGCCTTCCTGACTAACACGGCTAATACCTTCAATCTGGCACAGGCGCTCAACCACTTTTGCAGATGGATTGCTTACTTCCAGACGGATGCGCCTGGAACCACCTATCATCGAGGAAAGGTTTTCAATGCTATCCTCAGCGACAATCTTGCCTTCATTGATGATAATTACCCGCTGGCAGATGATACTCACCTCAGAGAGAACATGGGTAGAGAGCAGGATGGTATGCTCCTTGCCCAGTTCTCTGATGAGCTGTCTAGTCATCGCTACCTGAATTGGGTCGATGCCGATTGTTGGTTCATCTAGAATCAGCACCTCTGGTTCGTGGATAATCGCCTGAGCGACACCAACTCGCTGCCTGAATCCCCTTGATAGCTTGCCAATAAGCACATCAACATATTCTTCGAGGTGACATATCTCCACTACCTCTTCTATTCTGGCCCGTATCCGCTTTTTATCTAAACCTCTGAGTTGGGCAGCAAAGTTAAGGTAGGAACGGATGGTCATATCGCTATATAAAGGCACTGCCTCAGGCAGATAGCCAATATGCCGGCGTACCTGCAGGGACTGGCTTAATATGTTGTAGTCGGCTACCCAGGCATTACCACTGGTTGGTAACAGAAAGCCGGCGAGAATACGCATCGTGGTCGTCTTGCCGGCAGCGTTAGGGCCGAGGAAACCGACGATTTCTCCCTTGTCAATATTGAAGCTAATATTATCTACAGCCAGTCGCTTCCCGTAGTATTTAGTTAGATTTTCAACCTTTATCATTCTTACTCGCTATGGAGTTGGAGTTTGGCCAGTAGCACTAGGATTATTCTTCGATAGCTGCCAGTTTATCCAGGCAGCGGTTTCAGAAGTAAAGTTATAGGTTACTTGGTGGAATTGCCTTTCTTCCACCAGCCAGTTTCCAAGTGCTCTAGTTTTCAACATCTGCAAGGAATTCTCATCCAGTTCTTTGGCATCAACCTTTTCGGAAACCATAAGAAGTAAGTAGGGGCCCCCTTCAGTAGGTTGTGCCTCGGTTGGTACGGGAGCACTTACCTCGCCGGGATTAAGGGCAAAGATTATCGAATTTAACTGAGGGGCAAGAACACCACGAGGCACCCAGCCAAGGTCACCCCCTCCTGCTTTAGATTGCTCATCCAACGATACTTCTCTGGCAAGGTCAGCAAAGGCCTCTCCCTTACCTACTCTAGCTTTTATATCCTGCGCCTGCTGATACCCATTAACTAGAATATCGTAAAGGTGGACCTGCTCGGCGACGGTGGGCACTCTTTCAGCGAGATACTCCTGGAGGCGAGCTGCCAGTAGACTAGTGGCGACAATTTCTTTGAATTCGGCATCGGATAGCTTACTCTCATTAAGTTGCTGGCGATACCACGCCTGAAATTCGCTTTCCGAAATAGTCGTGCTACTTCCCCGGGCGGCTGTCCTCAGCTCCTGGGTGACCTCCTCCGGGCTGACAGCGATGCCATAGCTCGGTGCTTTTATTTTAATAATTTGCTCCGAGGTCAGTGCTTCCAGCATAGATATCGAAGTAGCACCAGCCATTCTGGTTCTCTTAATGAAGTAGTCAATACGAATCGAGGTACCATCTACAGTAATGATGATACGCTGGAAAGGACTTATATAACTCTGGTAATAGCCAACCCCCAGTATCACTAATATTATGGTAATAACTACAGCGCCAATAATAAATCCGGTTCGCCGCCGTCTCCGGCTTATATCAGCAGCTTTAGAGATCGCTGGCTTGCCGTCTATCCTTTTTGGGGACTGAGACATACCTTACCTTACTATTCAGTAGTATTCAAGTTTACTAAGAGATTAAATTCAATAGCAACTCTAAGGGGTCGACTATGGTATAAAAGAGAAGACTCAGACAAGTAGCTAAACTGCCATTTTCACCAATGAACAACCGGACTCACCGCTTAAATTAGGCATCACTAAACTAGACGCGGTGACAGGCTACCCAGTGCTCACCACCAACATCTCTTAGTTCTGGCTCTTGCTCCTTGCAGATGTCAATTGCCATCCGACACCTGGGGTTGAAGTGGCAACCACTGGGGGGATTAACCGGGCTGGGCACATCGCCATATAATAGAATCCGCTTCCGCTGGCGGTCAACTACCGGGTCAGGGATTGGTACCGCTGATAGCAGAGCCTGAGTGTAAGGGTGAAGCGGATTATCATAAAGCTCATCACTGCGTGTAATTTCGGCCATCTTACCCAGGTACATCACCGCCACCCGATCACTGATAAAGCGAACTACCGAAAGGTCATGAGCAACAAACAGATAGGTCAGCCCAAGCTCCTGACGGAGCTTCATTAGCAGCATAATAACCTGCGCTTGAATGGAAACATCCAGTGCTGAAACCGGCTCATCGCAAACGATAAATTTAGGTCTCACGGCGAGGGCGCGAGCAATCCCGATACGTTGCCTTTGCCCGCCACTAAACTCGTGCGGGTAGCGTATTGACATACGAGGTTCAAGTCCCACCATAGTAAACAGCTCAGCCAACTGCTCCCGGTAGGCATTCCCCGCGGCGACCTGATGAACTAGCATTGGCTCGCCAATAATGTCTCCGGCCGTCATTCTGGGGTCAAGCGAGGCATAGGGGTCCTGGAATACCAACTGCATATTCCGCCGCAGGGCTCTCCTGCCCTTACCTGTAACCTTGGTAATGTCAGTCCCCTCAAAGAACACCTTACCTCCGGTAATGTCATAAAGCCCCAGAACACAACGCCCGGTGGTGGTCTTACCGCAGCCGCTTTCCCCCACTAACCCTAAAGTCTCACCCCTTTTCACATAAAAACTTATCCCGTCTACGGCCTTGACATCAGCTACCTTCCTCCTCAAAACACCAGCTAGTATCGGGAAATGCATAACAAGGTCTTCCACCCTGATTAAAATATCATCGCTTGCCACTAGTCAAACCCTCACTTTCCGACTGCTTTCTCACATCAACAAAACAAGCAAAGTAGTGCTCCTCGCCGGCCTTTTCTAGCACTGGTTTCTCTTCGTTACATCGACCGATGGCATACTTACAGCGAGGCAAAAAAGCACAGCGGTCTTTGGCGAGACGGATGAGATTAGGCGGTAAACCCTCAATCACGCTTAACTTGCGTGACCGCGGCAAGTCTAATCGCGGCACCGATGCCAGTAGTCCAATAGTATAGGGGTGCCTCGGCTCGGCATAGATAACATCAGTTGGCCCGGTCTCCATAAGCTGCCCGGCATACATCACTACCACCCGGTCAACATAGCGGGCAACTATCCCCAAATTATGAGTGATAATAATTATAGCTGTGCCGAATTGGCTTCTCAGTTTATCAATCAGTTCCAAAAGCTGAGCCTGAACTGTCACATCAATAGAAGTAGTTGGTTCATCAGCAATGAGCAGCGCCGGATTACAGCTTAATGCCATCGCAATCATCACTCGCTGCTGCATTCCCCCGCTGAACTGATGAGGATAATCATTTAGCCTCTTCTCGGCATCTGGTATACCGACTAACTTCAGTAAATTGAGGGCTTCCGCAGTGGCGGCTGACTTATCTAAGCCACGATGAAGCTCCAATGACTCCCCTAGCTGGCGACTAATGGTAAGCACCGGGTTCAGGGATGTCGATGGTTCCTGAAAAATCATGGCAATCTGGCCACCCCTGATATGACGCATTTCCTCCTCACTTATCTTGAGAAGGTTCTGCCCCTTAAAAATAATCTCACCGCCAACAATAATGCCCGGGGGATATGGAATAAGGCGCATCACCGACATAGCACTCACGCTCTTCCCACATGCGCTCTCCCCGACGATAGCAAGACTCTCTCCCTTCCTGAGATAATAAGAAAGCCCATCAACAGCTCTTAACTCCCCCTCAGCCACATAAAAATAGGTTCTGAGTTCTTTAACTTCAAGTATTCTTTCAGTAGCGATGTCGGCTCACCTCATTTTATTTTGAGATTACTTCCCAAGCCTTCATACTCTATCCTGCTCCACTTGTGAATTTGAATGTGAGAGGAGAGTATTTTCTTAAAAGGGGCTTATTCCCTTTTATCTCTACTATAACAATCTCGATATTTATAGCATCACCATCGGTAGCCTAGACAGAACCCTGCGCTTTTTCCGCTTTCTCTCTTCGTTTTGCCCGTTTCTTCTCCACTCCTCCGAAGCGCCCAAGTCCACCCCTCAACCTGGGGTCAAGGACATCCCTCAATCCGTCACCCAACATATTAACGCCATAAACGACGATCGAAAGCGCCATACCCGGCCAAAAAGCCATCCCGGGAGCTAAGAGCAAAAAGCGGGCGCCGCTTTCACTAATCATGCTTCCCCAGGCCGGGGTTGGTGGTGGAATACCAAAACCGAGGAAGCTGAGAGTAGACTCAGTAAGAATAACAGCTCCCATATTTACGGTAAAGAGTACAATTACCGTCGAAAAAACATTGGGAAAGATATGACGGAATATTATTCGGCTCGCTGGGGCACCGACAGCCCGGGCCGCGTCGACATACATATTCTCTTTCACGCCGATAACGGCACTTCTGATTATCCTTGATTGAGTGATACCAAAAAACGGCCCGACAACAATCAATATCTGAATCAAACCCGGCCCCAAAATCGACATTACGGTTAAGAGAATGAACAGTGATGGCATGCACATCCAGGCATCAACAAACCTCTGTATTGCCGCATCAACTTTACCGCCGAAATATCCCGAAGTCAGAGCAATAGCCAGCGATACGATTACAGCGATGGTAGAACCCACCACCCCAATAATCACCGAAATACGAGCCCCGTAGATAATCCGACTCAGTATGTCTCGCCCCAGATGGTCGGTCCCCAACAAGAAATGTTGTGATGGAGGAGACAAACGAGCTGCCGACGTCATTTCGTTATACCCGTAAGGGGCTATCCAATTAGCAAAAATACCAGTCAAAAACAGGATGAGAATGATAACACCGCCGACTGTGCCTAAGGGCTTCTCCTTAACCAGTCTTACTAACATCTCAAGGAGCAAGCTGCGCCCCTTTGTTTCCACACTTATAACTGTTTTGTTTGTCGCTTCTGCAGCCATTTTTTCTGGTCCTCTATTTATATTTCACCCGTGGGTCCAACCAGGCATAAGTTAAGTCAACTATCAGGTTAACAATAAGCACAAAAGAAGCCACTATCAGGTTCACTCCAGAAATGATGGGGTAGTCTCTCTTCGTAATCGCTTCAATCTCAAGACGGCCTATCCCGGGCAGGTTAAATATCGTCTCCATAACAATTGAACCCGAAATCAGGATGGGTACTCGTAGTCCAATCATGGTGACTACCGGGATTAGAGCATTTTTCAGGGCATGCCGCATCACAACCACCCTTTCGCTAAGGCCCTTTGACCAGGCAGTCCTGATGTAGTCCTGCCTCAGTACTTCCAGCATCATAGTTCTCATTATCCTCATTTCGGCACCCCCGGCAACCAGCCCCAGAATGACACCGGGAATTATAAACTGCACGACATTCGCACTGAAATTCTTAAAGATAGGAGCATATTCTATCGGCGGCATCCAGTTCCACCAGATTGAGGGGTAGACCACTACCATCGTCCCTAGCCAAAAGCTGGGAACGGAGATAGCGAGTATAGCGATGGTACGGCCGATGTAATCCCCGGGAGTATCCTGTCGTATCCCGGAATAAATACCGATAGGGATAGAATACAGTACCGCTGAGAAAATACCAATAAGACCGAGCTCCAGGGATATCGGAAACCTGTTTCTCAGCTCTTCAATAATGTAACGTCCGGTCCACAAGGATTGCCCAAGGTTACCCTCTAAAACACCATTGAAACCAGCTGCCGGGTAGGTGGGACCCTTATCTGGGTAGGGAGCAACTCCCAGCCAGCGCCCGTATTGTAACCAGATTGGGATATCTAGCCCTAATTTTTCTTGCATGACCTTGGTAGTCAGCTCAATATCAGCTACTGACGACTCGGCACCCATTGTCGCTATCATCTGGTCAATGACACTACCGGGAATGAAACGAGCCGTGAAAAAGACAATCAAAGTCACCAGCAGCAGGGTGGGTATAATCAGTATTAGTCTTCTGATGATATACGCTTGCATTCAGTTCCCCCTAATGTTGAGCTGGCATTGCGTAGAATCTCTGGTGTTCTCTGATATATTACTTTCTAGTTAACTGCTTGGGAAGCAAACTGAGCTTTTATAACATAAGTTATCTACCCTTGTCAAGAGGATGGACAAAATATTTTTTCAGTAACTTTTTTAAGAATCATCAAATCCGCTCTACCTGAGTGAAACTACCGGACTACTTTAATATTGGCAGTGGCAGCGGGTGGATTCGGACCACCGGCCAAAGGCTTATGAGTCCTCTGCTCTACCACTGAGCTACGCTGCCAGC
>JACQOL010000158.1 GCA_016202555.1 Chloroflexota bacterium
TGATTGTCAACGGGTTCAGGGTGAGTCAGGACATCCACGCTGTAATCAAGGTCTTGAAGCTCATTGGGGGCAACTGGTGAGAAGCGGGGGTCTCTGGTCGCCGAGCTGATGGCATTGCTGATAACCTCTTCAGCCACATTGGGTCGGGTCGGTTCAAAGGTGCCGATACAGCCCCGCAGCTTACCAAGCTTATGGATAGAAACAAAAACGCCTGCTCTTCCCTTCATCTCAGGGGTAAGCTCCTTGAGCCGTGGGGTCGTGCCTTCATTAACATAGCTCTCCACCGTTTCCTGGGCTAATCTTGCCAGGGGGTGTATCTTCTTTATTATCATCCCGGCATAGCCCACCACGCTGCGATTATCGCCGGTGGTATCACCGCTGGTCTGATATTTGACCAGTTCTGCCTTGCCTACTCCCAGTTCCTTAGCGGCAGCGATGAGGCTGACAGCCGGGGCATAGCCGCACATTGTTATATTTAATTCTTGGACTCGTTTTAATAGCTCGTCCTCGTTTAAATCCAGGATGGCTTCTATCGCCTGACTATCCTTCCGCCGGGCCGACTCAGCTGGCTCGTAGTGGGTCATATCACTGGAGGCAATGATTACCACCTCTTTATTGAGCTTTTTGATTGCTTTGGCGAGCTCCCGGCCGATTTCTTTATAGATAGCACCACTGGCGTAGCTGAGGACGATGGGCACCAACTTAATATCGGGCTTAAAGTATTGTAAAAATGGGAGCTGAACTTCAATTGAGTGTTCATATTGGTGGGCTAAATGGTCTTCCTGTAAATAACCGGATGTTGCTAAAATCTGTTTGCCCAGTGCCGAGTCAATCTCAACCTTGCCCAGGGGTGTTTCCCAGGTGCCCTCGGTCATGATGCTCAGCGGTTTACCCTTGCCGGTGTGATTGGGACCGATAATGACAAAAGTATCCTTAAATTTGATTCTGGAGATGGTGGCCCCGGTGACTGCTCCCGAATAAATATAGCCGGCATGGGGTGAAACCAGACCAATTATCTCATCTTTGACGGCATCCTCATTAACCAGCCCCTTAATCATTGAGCGGAGCTGCTCAGGCGAGGCGGGATAGAATTGTCCGGCGACAACTGCATTTCTAATCATTAACCTCACCCCCTTTAGCTGCTTGTTCTGAAGTTAAGTTCCACCCCGCAGAACCGACATTTCGAGCCTGCCAGGCCAAGCACCTTGGTCTGATAGCCTAACCTTTCTACGATAAGCCTGCCACAGGAGTAGCAAATGGTGCTCTCGCTCTTGTGCCCGGGCACATTGCCGATATAGATAAATTTGAGGCCGGCTTTTTGCCCGATTTCATAGGCATGCTCCAGGGTGGTTAGTGGGGTGGAAGGTAAATGCTTCAGATGATGAGAGGGGTGAAATCTGGTGACATGCCACGGGGTTAGCTCCCCAAGTTCATTCTTTATCCAGTTAGCCAGGTCTTCAAGCTGCCGGTCATCATCGTTCATGGTAGGGATGATATTGGTAACGACCTCAACATGCATCTGCCATTTAGCTTTAGCCCGCTTGGTAACCTCAAGTATCTCTCGCCAGCGATGTACTTTGGCTAAATCACGATAAAAGGAGTCAGAGAAGCCCTTGATGTCAACGCGCCAGGCATCTAAATAAGGTCCGATGGTATCCAGTGCCTCAGGAGAGAGGTAGCCATTGGTGACATAGACGGTATACAGCTTGTTTTCCTTAGCCAGCCTGGATGAATCAAGGGTATATTCAAACCAGATACTGGGCTCATTGTAGGTCCAGGCAATGCCTTGGCACTGGTGGCGTTTCGCCAGTTCTATCGCCGCCTGGGGTTGTATTTCCTGACACCTAAGCTGCAGTGTCCGGCTATCAGCCGAGGAAATTTCCCAATTCTGGCAGTGCTGACAACTAAAGTTACAACCCAGAGTGCCCAGAGAGAATGCTAAAGTGCCGGGATAGAAGTGGAACAGCGGTTTCTTTTCAATCGGGTCAACCGCCATTGACGAAACCAGGGCGTAGTTCAGGTTATATAGAGTCCCGTCCTGGTTCTGATACATGCCGCAGGCGCCAAACTTCTCCGGAGCCAGGCGACAGCGCCACTGGCAAGTGGAGCACCTGACTATGGAATCTGGCAGTTTCTCGTAGAGCAGTGCTTCGCGCATACTAACCTCTGCGCTTAATTATAGCACCCAACTGCGGTTAATTATAGTTTGAAACCCGGGATTGGTTTACTTACCTCACCCTCTGTGTCCCCCTCTCCTTTCAAGGAGAAGGGGGGAGAAATATTTTAAGAGGGGCGTTCGCCCCTCTTAAACGCTCTGACTGCGACCTGGCACAAAGGGGTGCCGACAGGCATGCCAATCTATCTTTTTATCATACGGATGACGCTCCAGTTTTCAGGTGAGTCGTCCCCGGTATCAACTATCAGGTGGATGATATTCAGTTCGGGGTACAGGCTCTTTAAGTCGTCTAAGTCCACCCTTTCGAACCCCTTCTTATTGTTTAAGTAGGCTTGTTCGGTCAGGGCATTAGATTGATAATCTTCTCTGGTACGGCTTAGTATGCGTCTGATTGCCACTTCCTGAGGACAGTCTGTTTGCAGGATGATAAAGGACAGTTTGTGTTTGGCAGCGAGCTTAGCGGCACGTTTCCTTAATGGCTGGGTCAGAAAAGTGGCATCAAGAATCACGCCATTGCCCTTTTTGAGAATTTCCTCCGCCCGCCGGAACATCTCATCATAGACCACCATTCGTTTATCCATGTTGGCGGCGACCTTTTCATTAAAGATGTCTTCGTTTTTGAGCACCTCCAGCCTAAGCAGGTCAGTGCGCAGGAGGGGATAACCCTTAATCCGGGCGACTTCTTTGGTCAGCCAGGTTTTGCCGGTAACCGGTAGCCCACAAGCAATTAGCAAAAAACCGGTGCCTAATTCCTTTTCGATGAATTTAGCGAATGGCTCTTTCAATTTAATGGCTCCTCTTTGGTTTTGATTGTTTCTAAATGCTTGATGATTCATCAGAGGAATTATACGTCTTTGCTAAACAACATCATTTCTTGGAAAGGGACTAACGTAAGAATTTCTCGAAGTTAGTTCGTTTTGGCTCTGATGTAGTTGCTTTAACCTGTAAAGTGGGTCATCATAGTACCGTACATCTCCAAGTCTGATGTCTTCAGGACGATAGAATATTTGCCTTCTATAATTGCACTTGCGGTTGGCTTGGGTATATTTATCATATTGATGCGGTTTGTTAAAGATGAACCAGAAATACCCAAAATCATCCTCAACTCTACGACAAAGCGACTGATAGGTTCTCTTATTTTTTAATTTGATGGCTCGCCATCTAAGATAGAATATTGAATGTTGGAGATGCATTGATAGCAGATGACAAATATAGAGTAGAGCCAATTCGCTTGAGTAATGATTGTATATTATAGATAAACCGCCTGGTGTTATTTCTGTAATCCTACGTCTTGATACTAGACTTATACTGTCACTCGTAGAATGTGAGAAATTACTTAAAAAATTATAATGCACGAGAACTCTGGTGGAAAGCTTCTTATTCAGGACTCCATTCAGACA
>JACQOL010000011.1 GCA_016202555.1 Chloroflexota bacterium
GCCTTTGAGGAAGAGGAAAAGAAGGTAGGGCTGCCCCTGACTGACCTGGCTATCGATGAGCGGGGACACCTGGTTGATTTCTTAAACATCCAGGCCCAACCAGTCCGTTTGCTGACCAGTCCCTGCTGGTCCGGCATTATTAATGGCGGGCGTACCTACTCTCCGTTTTGTCTTAATGTCGAACGCCTGGTGCCCTGGCGTACCCTGACTGGTCGCCAGCAGTTCTACCTGGACCACGAACTCTATCTTGCTTTCGGGGAGCACCTGCCGGTCTACAAACCGAATCCTGACCCCGGGGTGTGGGGCGATTTCACGTTGACTAAGCCGGATGATAGGAGCATCATGCTGAAATACCTGACGCCGCACGGGAAATGGCACATTCATTCCACCTATTACGATAACGAGTTGATGTTAACCCTCTCCCGTGGCATCGAGCCTTTCTGGATTAATGAGGCAGATGCCAGAGCTATCGGCATTAAAGATAATGACTGGGTGGAGATGTATAACGACCACGGCGTGGTAGTCACCAGAGCGGTGATAAGTGCCCGAATCCAGAAGGGGACATGCGTGTTCTACCATTCACCAGAAAGGACTATTTCCGTACCTAAGTCTCCGTTACGAGGTAACCGCCGTGCCGGCGGCCATAACAGCCTGACCCGGGTCCGCCTGAAACCGGTGCTGATGTCAGGTGGTTACGGCCAGTTCACTTACTCTTTCAATTACTGGGGCCCGACGGGCATTAACCGTGATACCCATATTCTGGTGCGTAAACTTGAGGGAAAACCGGTCTGGTAGAAGGAGATTAATATGGATGTTCGAGCCCAACTTTCAATGGTCTTTCATCTGGATAAATGCATCGGTTGCCACACCTGTACTCTGGCCTGTAATAATATCTGGACCTCCCGTGAAGGTACCGAATACATGTGGTGGAACAATGTGGAGACTAAACCGGGCACTGGCTACCCCACGTTATGGGAAGACCAGACTAAATACCGGGGCGGGTGGGAGCTGAAAGGGAAAGCTCTCCGGCCTAGATTAGGCCAGCGCTTAGGCCTGATGGCCAACCTTTTCTTCAATCCCTTTCTGCCCAGTCTGGATGATTACTATGAGCCATGGACTTACCAGTACGGGCAGCTTTTTTCGGCGCCTCAGGCTGACGACCAGCCGACGGCAAGAGCCGTCTCAAAAATAAGCGGGGAATTCCTAAATGTTGAGGCCGGCCCGAACTGGGATGACGATATGGGTGGCTCATCTGTCTATGCCCGTAACGACATTAATCTGGCTGAACTGACTGACGCCGAGCGTGAAGCTCTCTTTCGCATCGAGCAGATGGTGTTCTTTTATATCCCGCGTATCTGCAATCACTGTCTGAATCCGGGCTGCATCGGTGTCTGCCCCAGCGGAGCTATTTACAAGCGGGCTGAGGACGGTATCGTACTTGTCAGCCAGGAGAAATGCCGCGGCTGGCGCTTCTGCGTCAGTGGCTGCCCTTATAAAAAGACCTATTATAACTGGAAAACAGGTAAGTCAGAGAAGTGTATCCTGTGCTATCCCCGTGTGGAAACAGGGCAGGCCCCGGCCTGTTTTCATTCCTGCGTTGGTCGCATCCGTTACATGGGTGTTTTGCTCTATGATGCCGAGCGCATCGAAGAAGTGGCTAAGACTCCCGATGCTGGGCTGGTTGAAGCCCAGCGCAGCCTTATTCTCGACCCGAACGATGCTGCGGTAATTGCGGCGGCTAAGAAGAACGGTATCGGTGATGACTGGATTGCTTCTGCTCAGAAATCGCCAGTTTATAAGTTCGTCAAACAGTGGGGTATTGCTTTGCCGTTGCATATCGAATTCCGGACCCTTCCGATGCTATTTTACATTCCTCCATTGTTACCGGTGTTGGCTTCAACCGGGAATGGAAAATATGACCTTAGTAAGACCGACTTTTTCGGCAGCATGGAAAGCCTCCGAGTGCCAATGAAATACATGGCGCGTTTGTTTTCGGCGGGTAACGAAGAGATTATTAAGAAGACGTTAAAGAAGCTGAAGGCGGTACGGGCATACCAGCAGGCTCAGTCAGTCGGTATTGTCACTACCAGTCAGGCATCAGCCTTACTGACGGAAGCTGGCTGCACCGCTGACGAAGCGGAAGCGATATTCCGTTTGACCTCCCTGCCCCGTTTTGAGGACCGCTTTGTTTTGCCACCCTACCACCGCGAGGAGGTAATCGGGCTTACTATTGAGCCTATTAAACAGAAGGAACGGGTTGGATTTGGTTTTAACCAACTGCCCAGGCGAGGACCATGATGTTAAGTCAGGAAAATAGACAGCTCTGCCGGTTTTTTGCCGAGATGCTTGACTACCCGGGTAGCGGGCTACTTCAGACAGCAAAAAGCTGCGCCATTCAAGCTGAAAGCTCGTTCCCCGGCCTCACCGAACCGGTGCAGTCGTTTGCCGATTTCGTTAACAGCCAGAGTCTGGAATCGCTGGAAGAGCTTTATACCCAGACTTTTGATGTCACGCCAGCGACCAGCCTCTACATGGGCTATCACCTCTTCGGCGAAACACCCAAGCGAAGCGAATTTCTCATCAGTTTAACAGAGGCTTATGAATCACATTCCTTTTCCTCCGGCATCGAGTTAGCCGACCATTTAGGCGTAATGCTTCGCTTTCTCAGTGTTTCGGAAGACCCTGAATTTACCTTGCCACTTCTTGAGGAATGTGTCTTACCGATTCTGGCAAAGACGGAGAAAGAGCTTAAGAAAAGTGAGAATCCATATGCTATGGTCATCAGCCCGCTGCTAGTGTTTTTGCATCAAGTAGCTCACCAGCTAGCTAAGGTAGGAGGTGTCGCCAATGCTTGAAACCTTTCTGTTTGGTGTCTTTCCGTACGTTGCTTTCGCCATAATGATAGTCGGGCTGATATGGCGGTATCGTACCAACCAGTTCAGCTATTCCAGTGTCTCCTCTCAATTTCTGGAAAAGCGGCAGTTATTCTGGGGGTCAGTACCCTGGCATTATGGTATCATTCTAGTACTGCTCGGCCATCTGGTTGGCGTCCTCTTCCCGGAGGGAGTGAAAGCCATTAACGGTGTCCCGGTACGCCTCTATATTCTGGAAGGTACCGGACTTGCCCTGAGTCTTTCTCTTCTGGTTGGACTGGTTATCCTGATGTTACGGCGAGGTATCTCTGCCAACGTCCGTGCCACAACCTCTTTTATGGATGTAGTGCTGCTGATTGTTCTGCTGGCCCAGGTAGTCACCGGCATTATAACGGCCATTTTTTACCGCTGGGGCTCGGCCTGGTCTGTCCAGACGACAATCCCCTATTTTTGGTCGCTATTCACGCTATCCCCGAAGGTGGCGTATATGGTGGCCTTGCCATTGCTCACTAAGCTCCACGCTATTAACTTTTTTCTTCTCTTGGGACTCTTCCCGTTCAGTCGCCTAGTGCACATGCTTTCCGTACCTCTAGCCTATCTCTGGCGACCCTACCAGATAGTGATGTGGCACCGCCGGCAAACTCAACAGTAAGCGTATTAAGGTTACCGTCAAAACCGAGGAGAGAAGAGAGAAGAATGGACAGAATCAAGGGTTCTCCATGGCACTGTTTATTCAGTGCCACACTCGGCTTTTTCATTGGTTTTGCCGCAGTTGCTTTGTTTGGCCCGACAGCGCACAAATTTAAGGATGTAATGGGGTTAAGCCCGGTGATGATGGGTTTTCTGGTCGCCATACCCTCGCTGTCAGGTTCGTTATTGCGCATTCCGTTCGGCGCCTGGGTGGATACCACTGGGGGGCGCAAGCCATTTATCATCTTGCTTACCTTATCCTTTGTCGGGATGGCGTCACTGCTGGCACTCATTTTTTTTCTCTACCCGGCAAAGCTTAATGCAGGCTATTACCCGTTATTGCTATTTATGGGTATTTTATGTGGCTGCGGTATTGCTACCTTCTCAGTTGGTATCGGACAGGTGTCCTATTGGTTTCCCCAAAAACAGCAGGGGACGGCTCTTGGCAGGTATGCCGGTATCGGTAATATGGCTCCGGGCCTTTTCTCCTTAATGTTACCCTTAAGCCTGGCTGGCTGGGGTTTATCTGGCTCTTATCTAGCCTGGCTTCTCTTCCTCGGGGCTGGCATTATTATCTATCTTGCTACCGGCAGGAATGCCTGCTACTTTCAGTTGCTTGAGGCAGGGATTTCCCCGGCGGAAGCCAGAGCGAACGCCAGCAAAATGGGGCAAGAGATTTTCCCATCGGGGGGAGCCATGCATGGGCTGAGAACTGCCGCCCGCATTTGGAAAACATGGGTGCTGGTGGCTATTTATTTTACCACCTTCGGCGGCTTCATTGCTTTAACGGCCTGGTTTCCTACCTACTGGATAGCTTTTTATGGGCAAAAAGTGGCTATAGCCGGAGTTCTGACAGCAGCCTTTTCCTTGGTGGCATCTATTATCCGTGTTGGGGGTGGCTCTATCTCCGACCGTCTTGGTGGCGAGAAGACGGCCGTAATCGCTCTGTCTGCGCTATTGGTCGGCTCACTGGTGATGACGCTATCTGGTAACTTTGCTCTCTCAATCACTGGTGAGGTCTTGATGGCTGCGGGAATGGGTGTGACCAACGCGGCGGTATTCAAGCTGGTACCTCAAGAAGTGAAGGAAGCAGTGGGTGGGGCTGCGGGTTGGGTGGGTGGCATCGGAGCTTTCGGCGGCTTCGCAATCCCTCCCTTGATGGGTCTTTTCGTCCGCATAAATGGCAATAGCGGTTACAGCTCAGGTTTCAGTATTTTCATCGGCCTGACAATTTTTGCCCTGATTTTAGCCTATCTACTCCACCGTACCCACACTCCTACTGACAAGAAAGTCTAATGTACACGGATACGATTGAATATCTGGCAAATCTTGCTGCCACTAAGGTGGCGTTATTAAAACGAAACCCAGTTGGCTTTTTCATTGGCTCGATGATGGCTGGGGCGTATGTCGGCTTCGGAATCATTCTTATCTTCGTTGTCGGTTCGGCGGCTGACCACGCTTATCAGAAACTTATCATGGGAGCCAGCTTCGGTATTGCCCTTGTTCTGGTTGTCTTTGCCGGCGCCGAACTCTTCACCGGACACACTATGTATCTGCCGCTTGGTTGGCTTCGGAAAACAATAAGTGGGGCGAATCTGGCTGCCGTTTGGCCCCTCGTCTGGATTGGTAATCTTGTCGGTTCAGCGGGTCTAGCCGCCCTCTTTGTTCTGGGCGGAGCCGCTGGGATGGTTAGCGACAGTGCCTCCTTCCTTAACCAGGTTGCCGCTGCCAAAATGAACGCGCCGGCTATTGAGCTGCTAGCGCGAGCTATGCTTTGTAATTGGCTCGTTTGTCTGTCGTTGTGGATGGCCTCGCGGACGAAAAATGACGCTGCGAAATGCATTGTTATCTTCTGGTGCCTTTTTGCTTTTATCGCCAGTGGTTTTGAGCATTCTGTAGCTAATATGACCTTATTTTCCATTGCTCTCCCCGGTAAGCATCCGGCGACTGTAAGCCTATCTGGTATGGCTTACAACCTGTTATGGGTAACGTTTGGTAACCTGCTTTCAGGGAGTCTGTTCATGGCAGTTGGCTACTGGCTGTATTCTGGTGAGAAAAGTAGCCCTCATGGGGGAAATACTGATACAATAGAGAAGACTTAGAAGCCTGAAAAGGCTAGTGCCTCAGAGATAACCCTACCTCGTTTTGCTTAAGGAAAATCAGGGATGGAGCAGGATATTGGTAATAGACAATGGCTCCGTACTGCCCGAGGGCGTCTGAAGTTTGAGCTGGCGGGGATAGCCTTTGCCCGAAAAAGCGGATTTACCCCGGAAGACTACGCTAATCATCTCTGGTCAACCGGAGCAGTAAACTGGATGGGTAAAGCTATACCAACGACTAAGGAATATTTGCTCAAGGAAGCGGAAGCCTTCAGGACATTATATCCGGAGGTTACCTTCGAGTTGGGAAGTTTGACTGATAAGGAGGCTGAACTTATTTTTACCCGGGGGTGTCTCGGCGGCTGGGGTCGGAAGCAGTGGGCAATGGCTAGAAATATGGGTCTCGGTAAAGGACATGTGTGTCGCTACTGCCGTCAAGCCTTTCGGATTTGGGCCAACCAGTTGGGCCTTCAGGCTTGTCCTGAACCACTGACCAACGACACTTGTGTTCTCCGGGTAAAAGTATCCTGAGAAGAGTCTCTTTTCTAATTTAAGAATATACAATGCGAAACAATGTTTTTAGATTTAATCTTAAGGAACTGGTGGGAGCGCTGGGAGACCTGGGTACACAGAGTTGCCGAAGCAAGGAATTTGTGACCGCTATTATTCTCATAGATATATATTCCTCTATGTTGACATTCCCATCCTTTATTTCTAGCAGATCTCGACACTACGGATTTAGCGACACCAATTGCCAATCTCTTTTTCTCCACGATTTCAGCATAGTTGGTGGTTTTGACAGACGATAACAAAGCTTCACGTATTTTGGGATACTTAGAAACATTACTCTGGTAATCTGCTTTTAACTTGCTCATCGAACTATAGGCAATGTCGAATAGTGGTGTAGTCCTGAAAAGAAGAAAATTACCAGTTGGGGGCTGCAATGCAAAAACTAGCTACAGAGCTTTGCAAAGCCTATTCTCCTCAATGTCCGGCATCGTCTTCAAAGGTCAACACGTCCTGCAATTTTCCAAGATTATAGTTTCTTTTATTGGTGGGCGGATAGCCTTGAAGATTTTCGGAGCTTTTTGTGACGTCACACTCTCGTTATTTGTTATTCGGCATACCAGCTCGGGGAAAATCCACACATGCACTTACTCTTTTGGAGAACTGAATAAAGAAAGCACAGCGAGTAGGAAGTTTGACAAAACGATAATCGAATGTATAATTAAAAGTGGGTGTTTTCCACTATAACTATGGCAAAAAAGAGAGGGGCTGAGGACTTGCACCGATTACGCTTCTAAAATTATAACAAATTAGAAAAAGCTGAGGAGGTGACCGAAAATGAAAGTTTCGGGTGTCGGCGGGATTGGCTGGTTGGTTATCAAAGTAACAGAACGATAACCTGACAGATCAACCCCGCTGGGTATTTCTGGGTATTTATAATAGTAGAAACTAAAATAACAAAAAGGAGACAAGGGAATGAAAAGGAAAATTATCTGGCTGCAGGATAGAATCACATAATACAAAAAGGAGGTTA
>JACQOL010000128.1 GCA_016202555.1 Chloroflexota bacterium
CCTCACCCCCTTAATCCCCCTCACCTTATCAAGGAGAGGGGGTAGATATTAAAAGAGGGGCTTCGCCCCACTTAATCCCTTTCTAAAGCGCCTCTATGTCTTTTACCCCAGATACTTCACGCCGGGGTCGCAATCATTATAGTGATCTACGAGGTACCGCCAAATACTCCGTCCGACAGCTTCTGAGGGGTATCCTTTTTGCGTTCCTTTCTTTTTGTGGTGCACCTCAATCCCGAGTTCCTCTTCAACCAAGCCAGCAAAGAGGTATGAGTACCATTGGCCATCCCAAAATACTTGAAAGCCACTTTGACCAGTCTCCGAATGGCGTACCTTGACGAGTTGGTTATTGATATGGCCTTCTAGAGTTCCGGGATCGTTATATATTATCCGCTTGCTGTTTTGCATCTCTTTCCTCCTTTATTCCTTATAAATCCTCACCCTTCTCAGTGGCTCTCTGCTTGAGCTTTCTACTTCGCCTTTAGCTCAGCCAGGATGCTTTCATCCATAGAGAAGCTTTGCTTATCAGTAGGGAAGCTGCCGGCTTTAACTTCGCTATAATATTCACTAACCGCATTTTTGATGATATCGGTAAGCTTAGCATACTGCTTAGCATGCTTGGGAGCACGGTTGGATAAGCCGAGAATGTCATGGATAACCTGAACCTGACCATCGCAGCCGGCGCCGGCACCGATACCGATGGTGGGGATAGCTATTTTTTGACTGATTAAGGTTGCCAGTGGTGCTGGCACAGTCTCAAGAACAACAGCAAAAGCTCCCGCTTCTTCCAGGGCTTTGGCATCTGCCAGTAGTTTAGCAGCGGCTTGCGAGGTTCTGCCCTGCACCTTATAGCCGCCAAGCTGATTGATTGACTGAGGAGTAAGTCCAAGATGACCCATCACCGGAATACCGCATTCCACAATCCGTTTCACCTTATCCGCCACGGTTACCCCACCCTCAAGCTTAATCGCCTGGGCACCGGCTTCCTGAATAAAGCGAGCCGCATTACGGAGAGCCTCGTCAACACTGGTATGATAGGTCATAAAGGGCATATCACCTACTATCAATGCATTTTTGGTACCTCTGACCACGGCTTTGGTATGATGCAGCATTTCAGCTATCGTTACCGGTATCGTTGATTCATAACCCAGCACTACCATACCTAAACTATCGCCAACCAGAATCATCGGAATACCGACCTCATCAACTATCCTGGCAGTAGCATAGTCGTAGGCGGTGAGCATAGTGATTTTCTCACCCTTCTCTTTCATTTCTTTAATCTGGCTGATCGTAATCCGCATTATCTAACTCCTAGAGAGTTGTAATCCCAACTGCTCGTTTGGTTTTGATTATGGCATTCCTGGCATCAACATATACCAGTTTAGGATTGAAGTTACCAGCTTCGCTATCGTTGACATAGCAGTAGGTGAGAATGATAACAATATCGCCCTTGACGGCTAATCTGGCGGCCGCCCCGTTAAGGCAGATTTCACCCCTTTCCCCCTCAATAGCATAAGTATCAAAGCGGGCACCGTTATTAATATTTAATACCTCGACTCGTTCGTAGGGCAGAATATCAGCAGCTTCCATCAACGCCTTATCAATGGTAATACTACCTTCGTAGTCAATATTGGCATCGGTAACACGGGCCCGGTGGATTTTACTTTTAAGCATTGCTCTCATCGACTGACCCCCTTAACTAATTCGGTTACTTTCTCAGATTGTTTTAGTATCGCCTGCAGCTCTTCCGCCTGCTGCCGATTAATTTTCCCTTTGGCTAAAGCAATTGGGATGGTCTGGAGGCCAAGCTCACGATAGGTTGAAAGCAGCCCCGGAGCCACTTTTTCTAAGGCGTTTAAGTGCTTCAAAATCGTGCCGGTATCACCCCGGGCAATCGGTCCGGTGAGGCACTGGGGTATGCCAACTTTATCAATATTGTTCAGTGTGCCCTGCAATAGCGGCATCAGTGCCCTAGTTGCTTGCTGGCTCGGGATATTAAAGGTCTGCCACAGGTCGGTAGCGAGCTTGACCAGGGTCACCAGGTAGTTGGAAGCAAAGACGGCGGCAGTATGGTATAGCACCTTATCACCTGCCTTTAGCTCTATCCACTGTCCATTAAGTGCGGTAGCCATTTCCTTGAGAGTAGTGAGCAGAGGCTCCTCAGCCTCCAGGGCGAAAGTCGAGCCGGGAATATTATCGATGGCTTGTTTGACGCTGGCGAAAGTCTGTAACGGGTGAAAAGCGCCCGCTTGAGCCCCTGATTCCCTGGCTGGCTCAAGAATATCTACTGAATCAGCCCCGCTACAGTGAACTACGCTTTGTCCGGGATGCCAATTTACTTCGGATGCCACCTGGCTAATTGCCCCATCTGGGGTAGTAATGAAAACAAAATCTGCCGCATCAGCCACCGCTTGATTGTTGCTGACAGCTCGGCAACCGCTAACTGCTTGAGCCAGCCTTTTTGCCGAGAGCTGATTACGACTGGACACAGCCGCTACCTGGTAGCCCCGGTCGCTCACCCTCATTGCCAAGGCAGTGCCGACGGTCCCAGCTCCAATAAACCCTAATTTAATCAATCCTGGTTTCTCCTGAACTAAATCTAACTAAAAAGCCTTCTCCGATATAACCAGAGAAGGCATCAACGCTATTCCTACTTTTGCCGTCTCGGTTGTGTCCAATCCAAGCGACTTAATTTTCTAAGAGTCACCACTGCCAGCTCACCGC
>JACQOL010000131.1 GCA_016202555.1 Chloroflexota bacterium
CCACCATTCATGCCTACACCAACGACCAGAGAATCCTGGATACCGTCCATAGCGACCTGCGAAGGGCCCGAACGGCCGGTATCAACATTATTCCGACCACCACCGGGGCCGCCAAGGCAGTAACGCAGGTTATTCCCGAGCTACAGGGTAAAATTCACGGATTAGCCTTCCGAGTTCCGGTAGCCACGGTTTCCGTAGTCGACTTCGTCGCCGAGCTGAATAAAGAAGTTACCATCAAAGAGGTCAACCAGGCTTTTCAGACCGCCGCTGAGGGGCCTCTATCCGGAATTATGGAGTATTGCCAGGAAGAGCTGGTCAGCATGGATTTTAAGGGTAACTCTGCCAGCTCTATCATCGATTCGCTCAGCACTATGGTCATCGGCGGCAATATGGTCAAGGTGCTTGCCTGGTATGATAATGAATGGGGTTATAGCTGCCGCCTGGCTGACCTGGCGGCCTATGTTGCCGGTAAAGGGCTATAACTTTTTGAAATCCATCCCCCTAACCCCCTTCCTTTAATAAAGGAAGGGGAAAATTAGAAAGAGGGGCTACGCCCCTCTTAAACACCCTATTAACTTGATAGGAAAAACATGGACACGGAAGATGTAACCCAAGCCACAGAATTCAGGTCTCTCCTCGAAGAATTACGGAAGCAACTCCTTGATGCATGCATCCACTTTGATATTTGGGAAGAACTTTGGCCTACCGTAGAGGTTGTAGGTACAATAAACCGCTTCAAAGGATTTTTCCTGCCCACAAGAAATGCTCACCTTAGCCAGTTCTTCATTAAGGTCTGCAATGTCGTGAGCAATGACCCCAAGTCTCCTAGCTTATACAGGGTTCTTAAAATGCTAGATAATAACCAGCAATTAGCTCCAGGTATTAATACAAGGTCACTACACAAACGTTTGAGACAATATAGGAAAGTTCTTGAAGGAATCAGCGATTATCGGAACACAAAAGCTGCTCACTGGGACACTCAGCAAATGGAGCAACGAAAACCTGTGCTCTTTGGCGATGCCAAACAAATGCTGAAAGAGCTACAAGATATTTTTAACGAAATACACAAAGCACATGTCCCAGGCAACCTATATGCATTCAAGACCCTACAAGCAAGTGATACTTCTCATCTTCTTGAGGTATTGAAAGTTAAACCCCGTAAGTCCACAGGCAATCAATTATAAGCACTACATAAAAGTCATACTATTGATACTTAGTTTTGTTTCTCCGAATTACATGAGAGTCACCGCGTAATTTATACCCCCCTTCCTTTAATAAAGGAAGGAACAACGGTATGGATTTCCAGAGAACTAAATCTTTCATACCTGAACCGCAATACCCTTTAGGTACAGAGGGGTTCTTATCCCAAATGTCATTCTGGCGAATGCCAGAATCCAGGTTTTCCCTTTCCCTACCAATGGATTCCAGCCTGCGCTGGAATGACATCCTAGAGATTGCCACGCTTCGCTCGCAATGACACGAAGTTCGGGGAAAGGGCGTTTAAGGGGATGAGGTCAAAAAATACCCCGAAAAAACCTTTGGCAAACAGCCCATTATAGAGTATAATAACGGCGATGGCTTCCCAAGTTTTTTACAGCAAATGGCGTCCCCAAACTTTAGCTGAGGTTGTCGGTCAGCAAGCCGTAACGCAGACATTGCGTAACGCCCTTAGTACTGGCCGGATAGCTCACGCCTATCTTTTTTCTGGCCCCCGGGGCACTGGCAAGACCAGTATGGCACGCATTCTGGCTAAGGCAGTAAACTGTCTCACCGATGGCAAAGGCGAGCCGTGCAATACCTGCTCGATGTGTCAGGCAATCACTAAAGGCAGGGCCCTGGATGTCATTGAAATTGATGCCGCCAGTAATACCGGTGTTGACGATATTCGCAGCCTCCGTGAAAAGGTCGGCTATGCTCCTAATCAAGCCCGCTACAAGGTCTATATTATCGATGAAGTCCATATGCTCAGTAATAGTGCTTCTAACGCCCTGCTTAAAACCCTGGAGGAGCCACCGCCGCATGTCATCTTTATCCTGGCAACTACTGAAGCCCACAAAATCCTGCCCACCATCCTATCACGCTGCCAGCACTTCGATTTCCGGCGTCTCTCCAGAAACGATGTCATTTCTAAACTCAGCCATATCTGCAACACCGAAAACATTAAAATAGCCCCAGAGGCACTACGGCTTATCGCCAGGAGCACCACGGGTAGCCTGCGTGACGCCGAAAATCTGCTGGAACAGCTAATTGCCTACTATGGAGCTGATATTGGACTGGAGCAAGTGCAAACTTCCCTCGGCATCACCGGCGACTGGCGGGCCCGAGAACTGGTAAAGCACATCATCAAAAATGACATTGCTGCCGGGATAACGATGCTCAACAGCGTTAATAGTGATGGGCTGGATTTAAGACAATTCAATCGGGAACTGGTGGAATACCTGAGGGCTTTATTGCTAATCAAAACCGGCTCCGATGAGGCAATCGACCTCACTGCCGAGGATATCGCTGAACTAAAAAGTTTAGCCGCCGGGGCTCCTCTTGAACAGATATTAAGGGCAATCAAGCTCTTCGGTCAGCTTGAGCTTAAGTTTGATAACTATTCCACTCTACCCATGGAGCTAGCTTTGGTTGACTGCTCCTTAACCTCAGAGGAAGAAAAGGCGAGTCAGAACAAACTAACCGAAGCTAATTTACCCCCACCTCAAAAAGTATCTCCTCCGCCTCCCATCACAACCCACCCCAAGCCACTCCCCGCTCAAGTTAAGCCAGTCCGTGTTACCCCACCATTAGTAGTGACGGTAGCCCCAACCACCCCGCTAGAAGCCGGCAGTGAATTAGAGCGGTTAAAACTAAACTGGGAGCAGATAAAAAAACAGGTTCCGCCAGACATCAGGAAAACGGTCGCCCTTGCCATTCTGAGAAGCGCCCCAGTTAAACTAATGTCATTTGAAAATGATACGGTTGTTCTTGCTTTTAAACACCCCGTTCACAAAGAACAGATTGAGAAGATAGAAAACCAGCGGGTAGTCGAGAAAGTTATCAGTAGCTTTTTGGGACGCCCCTGCCATGTGACCTGTATTTTAGAAGATAACCACCTAGTCAAAGAAGCCCTAAAGATGGGCGCCAAAATCATTAACCAGGAGGAAAAGTGAATTTTGATATGTTGAAAAGGGCCCAGGAACTTAAATCAAAGCTGGATAAGGCTCAAAAGGAGCTAAGCAAGCTAGTTGTAGAAGGA
>JACQOL010000132.1 GCA_016202555.1 Chloroflexota bacterium
AGCCAGGTCAGTCAGGGGCAGCCCTACCTTCTTTTCCTCTTCCTCAAAGGCTCGGTAGGCAGCTTCCCCGTTGGTTTCCGGAGCCAGGTAGAGAATCACATTAGCCGCATCTTTCGCTTCATAAAGGGAGGGATATTTCTGCCCGTTCCACTCCTGGATTGGATTGGTTTGTAACAGATTATCATAGAAGTCTTTGATATCCAGGTGAACGCCGTGGGCGTTAATACCGTTCTGGCGGGCCAGAGGACCAAAGGAGATGAAGCGGTTATAAAGGTTGGCATAATCTCTGGTTACGATTCTCAGGTGGGGCATCGTCTTACCGGGCACCGGCTCGCATTCGCCCTTAGTCCAGTCCTTTATCGTAGGCTGGGCGATTTCGTCAATGGTATCGTGCTGGAGGGGTACGCAGACTACCTCTTTCTGCGGCTGGGGAAAATGCTTAACCGCTAACCCACTGAACTTCTGAGCAATTGACTTAAAGATGTCCCAGTCGCTCTTTGCCTCCCAGCAGGGAGCAACCGCTTTAGAAAGGGGATGCATATAAGTATGAAGGTCGGTTGAGTTCAGGTCATCCTTTTCATACCAGGTAGCCGTCGGCAGAATAATATCAGAATAGAGAGCCGTAGTGTCCATACGGAAGTTAATATCTACCATCAGGTCTAGCTTACCCTTCGGTGCTTCGGGATGCCACTCCACTTCGTGAATAGCTTCCTCAGCTAGCTCCTCAGCATTGATATTAGTATGCGTGCCCAGATAATGCTTCAAGAAGTATTCGTGCCCTTTAGCGCTGGACATAAGAGCGTTACCTCGCCAAATAATCCACATTCTGGGCCAGTTTTCCGGCGAATCCGGGTCTTCCACGGCAAAACGAAGCTTTTTTGCCTTTAGCTGTTCGACTACCCATTTGACAATCTCTTCGTCGGTCTTGGCGCCGGCTTTTCTGGCATCTTCAACCAGGGTAAATGAGTTCCGGTTAAATTGGGGGTAAAAGGGCAACCACCCCTGACGCACTGCGTTAACCTGCATATCCATGGTGTGTCCATTAGCCAGCGGATTACCTTCCGGTAAGGGTTGGTACTGGCTGAAATGTCCCTCGTAACGCCACTGGTCGGTGTGGACATAGTAATAGGATGGGCTGTTCTGAAGGCGGGGTGGAGCCAACCAATCGTTAGCGAAGGCAATCGAAGACCAGGGAGCGACAGCAGCTAATTTTTCCTGACCGACATAGTGAGCCAGCCCGCCACCATTGACACCGATACAGCCTCCCAGCATCAGCGCCGTCATTCCAGACCGGTAGATAAGGTTATTATGGTACCAATGATTGATGCCGGCGCCGATAATGATAGTGCATTTACCGTTAGTTTTCTCAGCGGTGCCGGCGAATTCACGGGCAAATTGAATTACCGTCTCCTTACTGATACCGGTAAACTGCTCCTGCCAGGCCGGGGTATAAGACTTATCGTCGTCATAACTGGCCGCGTAGTCGCCCTTGAGACCACGAGATACGCCGAAGCGGGCCATCATCAAGTCAAAGACTGTCGTCACGGCAATTTGTCCCTTTTCTGTCTGAATATATTTTATCGGGACGCCGCGAACGCTATTCTTACCGGATTCAAAATCGGTAAATTTTACTGAGACAACTTCGTCACAACTCTCGATAAAGCTGAGAACCGGGTTAAGTTCGGTATCATCCAGGCCGTCCTTCATTTCCAGATTCCACTTACCCGTATTCTGTTTTGCCCAGCGGTCACCGACGCTACCTTTAGGCATTCGTGGTTGGGCAGAATTATTATCATAGACCAGAAACTTCCAGTCGCCGTTCTCAACATTCTGATACTTGTTAAGCGTATTGGCTCGAACCAACTGACCTGCCTGATAGCTATCGGCTTGTTTTTCTAAGGTCACCAGGAGGGGAGAATCGGTGTACTTCTTAATGTAATCCAGAAAGTAAGGCACCTGCCTATCAGCATAAAACTCTTTCAGAATAACGTGGTTTACCGCCATCCAGAAGGCACCATCCTGACCGGCTTTGACCGGCACCCACCAGTCGGCGTACTTAGCCACCTGGCTAAAGTCAGGAGCAAGCACGGTGAATTTTGCCCCCTGGTAACGGGCTTCAGAGATAAAATGAACATCAGGGGTACGAGTCATGTTCAGGTTCGAGCCCATCGAGACGATATACTTAGCATTGTACCAATCGGCGCTTTCCTGGACATCAGTTTGCTCGCCCCATACCTCCGGAGAGGCAGGGGGCAGGTCGCTATACTGGTCATAGAAGCTCAGGTTAACCCCGCCAAAGAGCTGAAGCAACCTTGAGCCTCCGCCATAGCTTAAGTAAGACATCGCCGGGATAGGCGAGAAGCCGGCGACGTGGTCAGGTCCGTATTTCTTAGCTGTGTAAATCATCGAGGCAGTGATGATTTCGAGGGCTTCCTCCCAGGTCGTGCGCCGCAGACCGCCTTTACCTCTGGCATTCTGGTAACCGGTACGAATCTCGTTATTTTCAACAACTGCCTTCCAAGCATCCACCGGGTCGGCATAGCTCTGGCGGGCTGTCCGCCAGGCATCGGCAAGGACACCGCGAATATAGGGGTACTTTACTCTGATGGGGCTGTAAATATACCAGGAAAAGGAGATACCTCGCTGGCAGCCGCGCGGCTCGTAGGGTGGGATAAACTTATCAAAGTCCGGATAGTCCAGCGCCTGCGTTTCCCAGGTGATGATACCGTTCTTAACATATACCTGCCACGAGCAGCCCCCAGTGCAGTTAACACCGTGAGTGCTACGCACAATTTTATCGTATTGCCAGCGGTTACGGTAAAAATCTTCCCACTGCCGCTGTTGCGGGTTAACGATATCCTGAATCCAGCTCATTTGGAGCCTCCTTTAACTAATGGGCGACGGACGCCGGCGAGCCGTCCCCGCCATAGCCACTGGAACAATCCGATAATCACTAATGAGCCAGTTCCGCCGATAATAAAGAAAAGACTAGGATTTTGGGATGTGGCTGATGGAACGAAGCCGGCCTCTTTCAGAAAAGCACTTATCCCAGCTATTTCATCATCGGTCAGCGGCTTGACAGTGTAAATCTCTTTCATCAGTGGAAATGGAGTCGTCTTCAAAATCGAGGTGATTCCCGCCTCACTCAGTTTAGAGTAGGCAGTAGTCAGGTCTTTACCCACTGTCCCGCCACCGATTATCCCGATAGAGCTGACATTATGGCAGCTCAGACAGGCTGGGCCACCATTCTTGAGAGCCAGCTTACCAGTAAACAGGTCCTTACCGGTAGCTGCGTTCCCGATTACGGTTATTGTGGTTACTGACGGAGTTACAGTAGTAGTCTGTGTAGTGGCGGGGGTAGAAGCAGGCTTATTCCCTGCTGACTGAGCATCGATATAAGCCAATATGGCTTGAGCATCGTAATTGCTAATACCTAGGTTCGGCATGGGTAATCCATACTGCTGAACCATCTGCTGGGCAATCGGGTCGCCCTGGGCGATGAGTTTGTCGGGAGTGGTGATAAAGCTAATGAGCCACTCCATGTCCCGGTTAGTGGTTACACCTTTGAGGTCCGGCCCGACCAGACGCCCGCTGCCGATAGTGTGGCAACTCTTGCACTTTTGCTCAAAGATAGTTTGCCCTTGCTCGGCTGGCGTCGCCGCGTATACTGGTGCAACTTGAATTGAGGCTGTGAAAACAGCACCCAGGAGAACAACCAAAATAACTAAGGCTACTCCTGCCAAAATAATGCTTGAATGAGATGTAAGTTTCCCTAGAGTTACGACAGCTAATTTATGCACTTATTTTTCCATTTCATTTCTTAACCATCAATACCAGACTGGGCTTGTGCTATCTCTGAAAGTAAGGTGTTGGACAGGAGTTCTTTGAATTGCTGCTGGGCTTTTTCCCATATCAGGTGCACGGCGCATTTATTGAAGCGAGGACACAGGCTGGGTTCGACAGTACATCTATTGAAAGCTAGGGGGCCGTCTATAGCCTCTACTATTTGTAGCATCGTGATCGTGTCTGCCGGCTGGCTCAGAACCAGCCCACCACCAGTGCCACGCTGGGTAACCACTAGCCCGGCAGCTGCCGCTTGTGTGGCTATTTTAGCCATGAAGGACTCGGACACGTCCTGACGCTGGGCAATCTTACCTATGGTCATCCGCTGGTCACTGGACATACAGGCTGCGTCCACCATCATCCTCATAGCGTAGTCTGCCCTCTGGCTTAATCGCATATCAGCACCTATATTACGGAACTTAACAAACGTAAAGCGACCAAATTAGTCGCATTGTAACGTAGTTTTAATCTCTTGTCAAGACTTCCTGTAAAAGTTTTTGGGTAACGGCTGAACTAGCTCTTTCCACTTGAACTTCAGTAGCGACTATCCCGACACACTTTTTCCTGAGGCCAAGAGGAACAACCACCAGCAAAAAATAGTCTGGTTAACCCTGCTAAAGCTACACAATACTATTGGAGATACTTACAGCGGTGAGCTATGGAGTAGTGGCAAGGTAAAATAAATGCTGTTCAGAATGCTGCAAGCGATTGATGCAGTACTGAACAAAGCTGAGTAAAAATACTATTTCGTTTGATTAGCGCCTGCAATCAACAAATGTCGTATCGAGGGACTCATCATTTTCTTCTCAAGCAGAAGTTCGGGGACTGCTCCGAGCGGCCCACCAGGTGCTCGCAAAAGTGTAGTAAAAATCTAGCAGGATTTGGCGGCAGTTTGCTTCTTACACCAGTCGGACTTACCTGGTAACCCATCTAATCATTTTGTGACCTTAAATTAGAACGGGACGAAGTCCTCTTGATTTTTTATCCCATGTCGATATCCCGACGTTGACACGCGGCCAAGTCCGCTTAATCGGTTCAGTTTGACACTATTATAC
>JACQOL010000127.1 GCA_016202555.1 Chloroflexota bacterium
AGATAGTCGAGGCATCATTACCAGTCATGATTAGCGAAGTGCGGGAAATTAACCAACCTCGCTATCCGACCGTACTAATGAGGCTGATGTCCGAGGATGCCAAGGTAACCATCTGGAATAACAAGGTAATGAACCTGGCCGAAGAAACTATCGGACTGAAGGGCTCGGCAACCCAGGTGCGCCGAATCTTTTCGCCGGAAAGAACCAAGGGTGAGCTACTGGGTGACGGAGTAAAACAGCCCGAGGAAACAGCCCATTTATTAATCAACACTCTACTTAAAAAAGACATCATCTCCCTTTAGATATAAGGCTAATTATGGCAGAAAAAAGAAGAGTAAGGAAACCTCTGGGCGTATCCCGGCTCATCCCGGGCAAGTGTATTGCCTGCGGAGCTCGCTGCCAGAGCGTTTGTCCCACGAAAGCCTCAGCGATAGAAATGAATGACAGGGGCGAGCCAATCATCGATATAACGAAGTGCACCGGCTGCCTCCGCTGCATCAGGATTTGCCCGGCCAAAGCTCTGGAGATTTATTTCACCCCTGAACAGCAGAAAATTCTTGATGAAATCGCCAAACAAACGGTCGCCACCGTACCTGAAGCGGAGGAGGAAGCGGAAGAGAAAGATGAAGTTACCACCAAACTTAAAGAGTATAAGGGTGTCTGGGTCTATGTGGAACACACCGATGGTCAACCAGCCCATGTCTCCTGGGAACTACTGGGCGTCGGAGCCGACCTGGCAAAAACCTTAGATGAGGAACTATGCGCCGTAGTTATCGGTGACCACGTAGAGCATTTATGTAAGGAATCTTTTGCCTATGGCGCGAATAAGGTCTACCTGATAGATGATGCGGTATTTCATTATTACCGCACCGAACCATATTACCGAGCGATTTGCTACCTGGCAAACAAATATAAACCGGAAATAATATTGATTGGAGCGACCGGCTTAGGACGGGATTTAGCTGGTGCCGTGGCCACTGAACTCAACACTGGACTAACCGCAGACTGCACTGGACTGAGTATTGACGCAAAGAGATTCTTGTTGCAGACCCGTCCTGCCTTTGGCGGTAATATCCTAGCTACCATTCTGACCGAGCGCACCAGGCCCCAGATGGCCTCAGTTCGGCCGCATGTAATGCCCCTACCAGAGAAGGATACTTCTCTTAAAGGCAAGATAATCCACGAGTTCCTAACCAGCAAAGAAGATGAAATCACCACCAAAGTGCTGGAGGTAATTGACGACCGGCATAGCGACACGGTGGATATCACCGCCGCCGAGATAATCGTCGCCGGTGGACGCGGCATGCAGGCTCAGGCGAACTTCCAAATCCTGCAAGAACTAGCTGATGAACTAGGTGGAGTTGTTGCTGCCTCACGAGCTCCCGTCGACGCCGGCTGGATACCTGCGGAACGCCAGGTCGGCCAGACTGGTAAGACAGTGAGACCCAAGATTTATATTGCCTGCGGTATCAGCGGGGCTATTCAACATCTGGTAGGGATGCAAGAATCAGACGTGATTATCGCCATTAACCGTGATAAGCAGGCACCCATCTTTGAGGTTGCCACTTATGGCATTATCGGTGACCTCTTTCAGATAGTGCCAGCTATTACCAAGCATATTAGAGGGCTACGTGCCAGTAAAGAAGCATCAGAAAATAGAGCTGCTCAGCAAAAAGGGGTCCACCGTGTCACCTAATCTCACCGTATTTAGCGTCATCGCTTCCGTTGCCATCCTGCTTTTTTTCGGGAGTCTTTATACTCGTTTCCGACTGGTGACCCTGGGCAAATCAGAAGACCGCTTCAGCCAAGTTGGCAAACGGATTCGAAATATGCTCCTTTACGCCTTTGCTCAGCGGCGAGTAGTTACCAACAGCTACCGTTTTGGCTTAAACCATGTCATTTTCTTCTGGTCCTTTTTCATATTAGCGTTGGTCAATATAGTAGCTTTACTAAGCGGCCTTTTCCCTGATTATATCAATCTATCACGGCTACCGAATGGCACCTATCACTCTCTAGCTTTAATATTTGAGCTGGCATGGCCCATAGCTTTACTTTGCGTTATCATCGCTATTGTTCGGCGGGTTGCTTTTCGTCCCGGTTATGTACTGCCGCTACAGGCAGATGCCCTGATTATCCTCACTCTCTTTATTGGCTTAATGGTTGGCTTTTACGGTCGGCAAGCCAGCCAGATTGCCCAGGGTGGCATCGCGGGAGCCAGCTATATGCCAATCGCTAACTTTATCGCCTCTACCTTTTACTCAGGGAGGAGCGTCGAAACTCTAACTCAGCAGGCTAACTTCTTCTGGTGGCTACACGCCATCTTCCTCCTGGTTTTCCTCAATTATCTCGGCTACACCAAACACACGCATATTCTGGCTGCTATACCCAACTGCTTTTTCAAGAGTATGGAAAAGGTTACTACTCAGCCGCGAGAAGAGTTCAAGAAGGGCAATAGCTTTGGTACCGGACAAGTAGACCAATTTCGCTGGAAAGACCTCTTCGACTCTTATGCTTGCACCGAATGCGGTCGCTGCTCGGATGCTTGCCCGGCAACATTCACTAATAAACCACTCGACCCACGGCTGGTTATCCAGGATATTAAACTCAATTTACTAAAAAACGGTCAGCGACTACTCAGTAATGAAAAACCGGTAATGCCCCTGATTGGGCCTGAGGGTGAAGGGACTGTCTCTGAAGAGAGTATCTGGGCGTGTACTACCTGCGCCGCCTGTATGGAAGTATGTCCCGTGTTTATCGAACATGTACCCAAACTCGTTAGTATGCGCCGGGACCTGGTGGAAATGAAAGCCAAGTTCCCCCCAGAATTGCTGACCTTTTTTGAAAACATCGAGCAGCGCAGTAACCCCTGGGGAGCCGCTCCCTCCGACCGCCTCAAGTGGGCTGCCGAAATTGAAACCAAACCGTTTACTGCCGGTAAAACCGAATATTTATTCTATGTGGGTTGTGCCGGCTCCTTTGACGCCCGTAACAAACAGGTAACCCTGGCAACAGCCAAAATTCTGGATGCATCAGGTATTTCTTGGGGTATCTTAGGCAAAGATGAAAAGTGCTGTGGCGATAGTTTACGCCGACTGGGTAATGAATTCGTCTTTGACAGCATGGTTAAAGAGAATATCAATATATTTAAAAAAGCTGGCGTCAAAAAGATTATCACGCAGTGCCCGCATTGCTACAGTACCTTTAAGAATGACTACCGTCAGTATGGTGCCGAATTAGAAGTCATCCACCACACCGAATTGATTAACCAGCTAATCAAGGAAAATAGGCTGAAATTGAACGGAAGCCGAGACCTGGGTAATGTAGTGTTTCATGATTCCTGTTACCTGGGACGCTATAATGAAATCTACGAAGCACCGCGTGAAGCTATCGCCTCGGTTACCGGGCAGACCCCGACCGAAATGACACGGCACAATGAGAGGTCTTTTTGTTGCGGCGCCGGTGGTGGGCGGATGTGGATGGAAGAAAATATCGGCAAGCGGATTAACCTGGAACGTGTCGAAGAAGCTCTGAAAAAAGACCCGAGGACGATTTGCGTTTGCTGCCCCTACTGCATGACGATGTTTGAAGACGGGCTGAAAGACGAAAAAGCTAGCGATAAAGTGCAGGTACTTGACCTTGCTGAGATTGTTGCCAGAGCTTTGAAATAAACTGAATTGTTAACTCAAATATCAGTTATCGCTTCTTCCCGACTGGCTCATCAAGGGCACGCCTTAGCCCGGTGATAAAATCACCCACCGGCCCTAAAAAGTTATTCTCAACCTCCATCAGCTGAATCAAACGGCTGCCGACAATAACACCATCAGCGATACTAGCTACCCGCTTTGCCTGTTCCGGAGTAGAGATGCCGAAACCAACACAGAGCGGTTGCCTGGCTACCTGCCTCACCCGAGCGGCAAATGCCTCTAAATCAGCCGGTAATTTATTCCTGGCCCCGGTAACCCCGGCCACTGAAACCAGATAGATAAACCCGCGAGACCTCTCAGCGACCAGCCTGATGCGCTCCGGAGTGCTGGTCGGCGCCAGCAGGTAAATAAGGTCGATGTCCTGCTTCCGAGTAATTGCCTCAAGCTCCAAACCTTCCTCCGGAGGTAAGTCAGGTATGATTAACCCGTCGACACCCGACCTGGCACAGGCGCTGACGAATTTTCCCAGACCATAGCTAAAGACCGGGTTAAAATAGGTCATCAAAACCAGCGGTATCTTCACCTTTTCTCTCAACTGCCCGGCTATTTTGAGGCAAGTTTCCGGAGTAACCCCATTCTCCAAAGCCCGGAAGCTCGCCTGCTGGATAGTAACCCCATCAGCCAGGGGGTCAGAGAAGGGGATACCAAGCTCAACGATATCGCAACCGCAGCTGGCAAGCAGCGGGACTACCTCCAGGGTGGATTCAAGGCTGGGATAGCCGACGGTAACATAAGGAATCAGAGCAACATGACCCGGCCGGTTAAAGGCAGCAGCAATACGGCTCAAAGTTTCACCCCCAGTGCTTCGGCGACGATACCCATATCTTTATCGCCTCGCCCGGAGAGATTGACGACAATAATTTGCTCCTGAGCCAGAGAACCAGCCATCTTGACTGCGTGGAAAATGGCGTGAGCCGATTCCAGAGCGGGAGTAATACCCTCAGCACGGCACAACAGTTGAAAACCTTCCAGAGCTTCTTCATCACTAACAGCGACATAGCTAGCACGCCCGCTATCTTTGAGGTAGCTGTGCTCTGGTCCAACACCGGGATAGTCCAACCCGGCCGAGATGCTATGCGTCTCTTTAATTTGCCCGTAACTGTCCTGAAGAACATAGGATTTTGACCCGTGGAGCACGCCCACCCTGCCCGCCATTAGTGTAGCAGCATGCTCACCGGTGTCAAGCCCCCTCCCTGCTGCCTCCACACCGATAAGCTTAACTTCCTTATCATTTAAGAAGGGATAGAAAATACCCATGGCGTTACTACCCCCACCGACACAGGCAACAATATAGTCGGGCAGGCGTCCTGCTTGAGCCAGTATTTGTTGCCTCGTTTCTTTACCGATTACCGACTGAAAGTCACGCACCATCATTGGATAGGGATAGGGCCCAACCACTGAGCCGAGCAGGTAATAGGTATCCCTGGCGTTGGTTACCCAATCCCTGATTGCCTCGTTAATAGCGTCCTTTAGCGTCTGGCTGCCACTGGTAACCGACCTCACCTCGGCGCCCATCAGCTTCATCCGAAAAACATTAAGGGACTGGCGGTGAATATCTTTCTCACCCATATAAATGATACAATCCAGCCCCAACATAGCGCAGACCGCCGCCGTCGCCACCCCGTGCTGTCCGGCCCCGGTCTCGGCAATAATTCTCTTTTTGCCCATCCGTCGGGCAAGCAATCCCTGCCCCAGAGCATTGTTAATCTTATGGGCGCCGGTATGAGCCATATCTTCCCTCTTCAGGAAAATCCGGGCGCCACCAGCGTGCCTGGTCAGCTTGGCTGCCAGATAAAGTGGCGTTGGTCTGCCCGAATAGTCACGAGACAGCAAGTCAAACTCAGCCCAGAAGGCAGTATCAGCTTTCAGTCCTTCATAAGCGATTGACAGCTCATCCAGAACTGGCATCAAGGTTTCCGGGACAAACTGCCCCCCATATTCGCCAAAGTAGCCTTTTTTATCCGGCATCAATAACCACCACCCCCTTTTTAGATTATTAAATAACCCCTCACCCTTTATCCCTCTCCTCTTAAAAGGGAGAGGGAAGAGGATTTCTTAACTGGGCTTCGCCCCTTTCAATCCCCCTAATACACCGGCCTGCCTCACCACCTGTATAAAATCCCTGATTTTGGTCGTGTCTTTTTGACCACCAGTCTCAACACCGCTGGAGACATCAACCCCCCAGGGTTGAACCTCCCTGACCAGTTGCCCGACATTATCCAGGGTCAGTCCTCCAGCCACCATCACCGGAAACCGTGCTGACACATCTTTTGCCAGTTGCCGGTCAAAGACCTGCCCAGTCCCTCCGTAAGCCTCCCCGCTATGTGTATCCAGAAGGCAGATAAACTCCTTTTTCCCCAACAACCGGTAACCCTTCTCAATATCAGCTAGGATTTCACTACTTTTTTGCCGACCCGATATATGAAAAACCTTAATCAACGGCTTGTCAATCTGCCGGCAGTAGTCCCAGCTTTCATTACCACTGAGTTGCACCCGGTCCAATTGGCAATACTCAGCAATCTGATTAACCTCTTGAGCGTCTAAATTAACAAAAACACCCACCACCTGCGGATGTTCTTTCAAAGCGTGAACCGCCTTAACTATCGGCAAGGCTTGCTCCGCCGAAACCTGGCGCCGGCTGGGAGCGAAGATTAGCCCTAAGAAATTAGCCCCAGCTTCAGCCGCCACCAAGGCAGATTCTATTTCAGATAATCCGCAAATCTTAACCTGAGTCATCATCGCCGATTCTTACCGTCTGCTTTTAATTTCATATTAGTTGAATATTGCGACCGAACCGCCGGGGATAATAACTCCCTCATCTTAGCCGCAATGTTATCTGACGCCATTAAAGACTCACCGATGAGCACGG
>JACQOL010000129.1 GCA_016202555.1 Chloroflexota bacterium
GATATGCTGGGGGCTTTAGTGCGGGCCGCCCAGGCCTGCTACGATATGGCCGTGGTTTACGAGACCCCTTTTATTTCCGGTAAAGATAGCCTTCATAATAATTTTGAGTTTAACGGCGAAACTATCTCTATTCCCCACACGCTGCTTATTTCGGCAATCAGCGTTATGGACGACACCAGCCGTACTGTATCAATGGATTTTAAGCAAGCCGGTACTCTGGTCTACATTATCGGCACGACCCGGAATGAACTGGGCGGGTCTGAATACTTTAGAACTCACGGGTTCATCGGTAACCGTGTGCCTAAAGTGAATCCACATCAGGCTAAAAAGCTGATGGAAAAGCTAAGTATGGCGACCAACAAAGGCTTAGTCAGGGCATGCCATGACTGTAGCGAAGGTGGCATTGGGGTTGCTCTTGCCGAGATGGCTTTTGCCGGGGGACTGGGCGCAGTTATCCAACTGAAGGTGGTGCCGTTGGGTGGGGCTATTGAGAGGGACGACTTTATCCTCTTCTCGGAATCAAACAGTCGTTTTCTGGTGGAAGTGGCACCGGAAAATAGGGATGCGTTTGAAGAGATAATGAGCGGCACCAGTTTTGCTGCTATCGGTGAGGTTACCGATTCTGAGGTGTTGGAAATATATGGAGTCGGTGGGCAGAAGATTGTTGCTGCCTCCCTTGATGAGCTAAAAGAGGCCTGGCAAAAATCACTGAGGTGGTAGATATAAACTATCGGGGAATTGAAAGTGGCGAAACCCCTTTATAAAATATTCTTCCCTTCTTCCTTATCAAGGGGAGAGGGATAAATGGTGAGGGGTTGAAAAGAGTCCGATGACAGTAAAAACACTGATACTGCGTGCCCCGGGCACAAACTGCGATGCTGAAGCTATGTTTGCTTTTCAGCAGGCCGGGGCTGAGGTGTCTCTGGTTCATATTAACCAGCTAATCCGCCGTGAAGAACGGCTGGCAAACTACCAGATAATGGTTATTCCGGGTGGTTTTACCTATGGCGATGATGTGGCGGCGGGTAAGATACTCGCCAATGAACTAAAGCTAAAACTTGGTGAAGAGATACCGGAGTTTGTTGCCGAAGGTAAGCTCATTTTGGGACTTTGTAATGGCTTTCAGGTACTGGTGAAAGCCGGCTTTCTACCAGAGAATAGCGGTTTACCCCTGCTGACACTGGCGACTAACGATTCCGGTAAATTTGAGTGTCGCTGGGTCTACTTGAGTGTTAATCAGCAAAGTCCCTGTGTCTTCACCAGGGGAATTGATAGTTTGTATCTGCCGGTGGCTCATGGCGAAGGTAAGCTGGTTACTCTGGCGGATACTCTATCCAGTCTAAATGTCGTCTTTTATTATACTGACGAACAGGGCGATACTAACGCTGGCTATCCTTATAATCCCAACGGTTCAGCCAGAAATATTGCCGGGATTTGCGATAGCACCGGGCGTATTTTGGGCTTGATGCCGCATCCTGAGCGTCATCTTCGGGGTACCCAGCACCCCCAGTGGACGAGGTTAGGTGCTAAAGAATATGGCGATGGTTTCCCAATTTTTCGCAACGCTGTAGAGTGGGCGAAAACCATCTAGACAGAGGCATATCTTCTTCTGAAGCGATAGCACTTCCAGAGGGCATCAATAGGCGCTATACCACCTGCGATTGACTTTAGGCTAACTCCTGAACGAGGGGGTTATTGCTTGAAGTAGCCATATTAAATTAGGTTAGTATTGAGATAGAACCGCAGAGGGATGAGTCTTGAGGGGAGGGTTACCCGACCACCAGAAGTATATTCCATTGCGATACCTGCGAAGTTGAAGTGATGACACCGTCGCCCATAAGTAGACTCGCTACCTGGTTGATTGTTACGGCTGCTTTCTTTAGGCTGCTCATTTACTTGTCTCCTTTCTTTCCTTATTACTATCTTAACTCTATATTACTGAGGTTACGGAATGATTAAGATTTATCCCAAAAAGTTAAACAAGGGTTACAGCTTGGTAACAAATAGGTTACAATTTAACTGAGGGAAGGTAGGCACAGAGAATCCTGAAGATAATCAGCAATAAGTCGTCTGGCGGTTTTTTAGGCTACTCTGGTTTAGCTAAAAAGTAGCCGATACCGGTTCTGGTGAGGATAAGTTGTGGCTGGCTGGGGTCAGTTTCAATCTTTTCTCTCAGGCGACGGATATGAACCTTGAGGCTATCGGTTGCCCCCGGGTAGTCATCGCCCCAAACTGCTTCAGCCAGGCTGGAGTGAGTAACCACATGCCCCGCATTCTTCATCATGTGGCTAAGGATACGCTTCTCTGTGATAGTAAGAGCAACTTCTTTATCATTATAGTTGAGTTGGCCGGTCATGACATTAAGGCGCAACGGACCATAAACCAGTAGTTCTTCTTCGGCAGGGGTTTGACGGCGAATTAGACTTCTGACCCGTGCCAAAAGCTCCATCTGGCGGAAGGGCTTAATGATGTAATCGTCGGCTCCCCACTCTAACCCCTTGACGACATCAGCCTCATCTGAACGAACCGTCAGAATAATCGTCGGAACATCGGAGAAAAGGCGAATCTGGTGCAGCACCTCGAAACCATTGACGTCCGGCAGTCCTAAATCCAGGATGACGATATCGGGGTATTCGCTCTCAACTAACTCGACTCCCTTGGCACCAAGACGGGTAGAAACCACATTGGCTTCAGGCCAGCGCATCTGAAGAGCTAGCGAAATAGCCTCTATAATTTCCCGGTCGTCTTCAATAATAAGAACTTTCATCAGTTGCTCTACAAAAAAGTTATTTGTGCTGACTGGTAGTGACTAAAGGAGCTAATGGAATCGAGAAAGCGAAGGTTGAGCCTTTGGCTACCTGGCTTTCCACCCATATCTTACCACCTTGAAGCTCCACTAGATACTTACACAAAGCTAATCCTAATCCCAGCCCACTGAGATGCTCTCGGTCACCTATCTGCCGGTGATAGGGCTGAAAAAGTTGTTGTTGTGCCTCTGCAGGGATACCTCGGCCGGTATCCTGAACCTCCACAATTAGCATCGCATCCTTTTCTTCAGCTTTCAGGGTAA
>JACQOL010000136.1 GCA_016202555.1 Chloroflexota bacterium
AAAGCTCGGGCTATACACAGGCGCTGCTGCTGCCCGCCGGAGAGAGATGTTCCAGACTGGTCGAGCTTATCTTTTACCTCATCCCAGAGGGCTGCCTGCCGCAGACCGCTTTCAACAACTTCTGCCAGTTCCCAGCGCCGGCTCCAGAGACGAGTTAGTCTGAGACCCGCAGCTACATTATCGAAGATTGACATTGTCGGGAAGGGAGCTGGCTTCTGGAAGACCATACCGATGCGTCGGCGGATAACGACAGGGTCTATATCCTTAGCATAGATATCTTTGCTATCCAGCAAGACGCGTCCAGTGATACGTCCTCCATGCGAGACTTCATGCATTCGGTTCAGACAGCGAATCAGCGTGGATTTTCCGCAGCCAGAGGGGCCGATGACAGCCGTAATTGCCTTCGCCTGAATAGTCATTGATACCTCTTTAATTGCCAGTGTGCTTCCGTACCAGGCGCTCAGGTTTTGAATTTCCAGAATACCCTTGTTAACTTCGGAAGGTACAATGCCCGCTCCAGTCTTGGTTTCACTGTCATTGCTGACCATATTCTGGATTATAGCACTTGTTTCCCCTGCCATACATTGCTCCTATAGTCTAATTCTGCTTGCGATTACTGAGCCGGCGCACCAGGATATTGATGCCGAGAACCAGCAGTATCAAGAGAAAAGCCCCCGCCCAGGCTTGTTGCTGCCAGTCCGGATAAGGTGACATAGCGTAGCGGAATATTTGAAGTGGTATCGCCCCGATTGGTTTGGTGAGACCCTGAAAGCCGAACTGGCTGCCCAGTGCCGTAAAGATTAACGGCGCCGTCTCCCCGGCAATGCGGGCAACGGTCAACATCACACCGGTAACGATTCCGGTCAGAGCGCCCGGTACGATTACTCCTACCACTGCCCGGGAGCGAGTGATGCCCAGAGCCAGAGCCGCCTCGCGCATCGAATTCGGCACCAGGCGCAGCGACTCCTCAGCAGTCCGAGCGACAACGGGCACCATGATAATAGCTAGAGCGACACCGGCGGAAAGTGCCGAATATGAATGCATCGGCCGGACGACAATAGCATAGGCGAAGACGCCTACCACAATCGAGGGGACACCGGTCAGAATGTCTGCCACGAACCTGACCGCATAAGCTATCTTCGGACTGGCAAACTCAGCCAGGAAAATGCCCGCCATCAGCCCTATCGGTATGGCGAGTACCGAAGCCAGTACTATCAAGATGAGGGTGCCGAAAATCTCGTTACGCATCCCTCCCCCTGCCTCACCAACCGGCCTGGCTGCCTGGGTAAGGAAGTCCAGATTGAGAAAGGCGATGCCGTGTGCCAGGGTGTAGCCTAAGATGAGAGCCAGAACCAGGATAGCCAATCCGGCAGCAGCGCTGTTCAGTCCTGACATTACCCGGTTAAGCCACTTCCTTCGTAAATAGCCCTGTTGAGACATCGCTTATTCCTTTTCCTCCTTCACCACTGTCATCCGCCAAACTATCAGGCGGGCGACCACATTTACCAGTAGTGTTACCGCAAAAAGTACCAGGGCTAATTCCACCAGGCTGCCGATAAAAACTTCGCCGGTAGCCTCATTGAACTCGTCAGCTATCTTACTGGCAATGGTGCTGCCAGGGGAAAAGAGTGAGGCGGTTAGTGTATAATTGTTACCGATAACCATGGTTACTGCCATAGTTTCACCGAGGGCACGACCTAGTCCCAGGGTTGTTGCCCCTATCAGTCCTGAGCGGCAATAGGGCAGCACCGCCTGTCGGATTGTCTCCCAATGAGTGGCTCCAAGAGCTAACATCGCTTCCCGCTGTTCATTAGGCACCGCCCGCATTGCCTCCCGACTCAGTGCCGTAATGATTGGAATAACCATAATGGCAAGAATAATACCGGCGGATAGAAAGCCGACCCCGAATGGTGGTCCCTGGAAGAAAGGCAGGAATCCCAGTTTGCTGCCCAGCCAGCTTTCAAGATGGATTCTTACGAATGGCACCAGTACGAACAGCCCCCACAACCCGATGATTACGCTGGGGATAGCGGCCAGCATTTCGATAAGGAATGAAGTTGGCCCCCGCATCCACGAAGGTGCCATTTCAGTGAGAAAGATAGCTGAACCCAGGCTTATCGGTACGGCAATGAGCAGGCCGATAGCCGAGCTTAACAGTGTTCCGTAGATTGCCGGCAAGGCTCCAAACGAGTCTCTCACCGGGTCCCATGACGAACTGCCGATAAAAGCCGGTCCGAACTTGCGGATAGCCGGCATGGCATCTATATTCAAGATAATGATAAAGCCGACGAGAATGCCAACTATAATCAGGGCAGAGACGAGTGCCAGATTGGAGAAGATTTCATCACTGAGGTGTCCTTTGCGGAGCTTTATCCATCCTCTCACTCGTCCGGGCGATGTCTTATCCGGTTGGTTGTGTTTCACTGGTCTCAAACTTTTTTCATACCTTTAACAAACAGCAGAATGCTGGGGAGTCCTGCCCCCGGCATTCTATCATATTGTGTCGTTTTTATTTACTGGACTAGCGAGTGAGTAAAGGTTGTCCCTGGTAATTGATGGACAGTATCTCGTTTTCTGCTTTGGTTACAGCCAGGCTTGACAGTTTAGCGTAACCGAGAGGTTCTGTGAACTGTTGTCCATCATGCGTCGCCCACCAGAGAAAACTCACCAATGTTTGACCCTTGGCTTTATCGGTCTGATTGACATACGCTAATATCCAGGTGAACCCGACGATGGGGTAAGCATCCGGGTTGGTGGAATTAGTTAACATCACCTTCATATCATCAGGGAGGGTCACACCTTCGGTTGCCTTGGTGGTGGCTGCCAGAGTCGGGACTATATAGTTGCCAGATGCGTTCTGCAGGGTTGCGTAGGGCATCTTGTTCTGCAGGGCATAAGCCAGTTCAACATAACCAATGGCTCCCGGTATTTGAGCCACCTGACCGGCTACTCCGGCATTACCCTGACCACCGATGTCACCTGGCCAGTTGACCGAGTTAGCGTTACCGACCTTCTCCTTCCATTCCGGGCTGACCTTGCTCAAGTAGTTGGTGAAGATATAAGTGGTGCCGGAACCATCTGAGCGATGTACTACCGCGATTGCCATATCAGGCAATGCCATGTTGGTATTTAGAGAAACTACTTTCGGGTCGTTCCATCTGGTTATCTTCTTCAGGTAGATGTCTGCCAGGACATCGGGAGTGAGTTTCAAGCCAGAGCTTTTTCCCGGTATATTATAGACTATGGCTTCTGCCCCGCTGGTCATTGGTATGTGCAGAATGGGACCGCCAGCCGCTTCGGCTGCGGCAACTTGCCCGTCGGTCATGACACCATCGCTGGCGCCGAAGTCAACAGTGCCTGCCGTAATCTGCTGGATACCACCGCCCGAGCCGATAGATTGATAGTTTACCTGCACCCCGGTGAGCTTGTTATACTCGTCAAACCACTTCGAGTATAAAGGGTAGGGGAAAGTAGCCCCGGCTCCGTTTAGATTTACCAGTTGGGGCGGTTTTACCGTCGCCGAAGGTGTGGCTGGCGTAGCTGCTGGTGATGAGCAACCAGTCAGAATACCTGCCAAAAGTAAGATTGCCGTTAGAGATATAAGTCTTTTATTGGTGAGCATCTTTCACAACCAGAATCTTATCACTGGTCATCTTAGTTATCATTACCAGTATAGGATGAATGGCGTAGTCTATCAAATGTGTGTTTGCTTTACAGTCTCTTTAGCTAAGTGTGGTTTGTATCGAAAGTGGGTCCAACCATGTCACCCTGAGCGTAGCGAAGGGTCTCAGGGAGGTGGGGACTATTTTGTCTATCCCCACCCCGAGATTCTTCGTTGCTTCTCTCCTCAGAATGACATTTGATACAAGACCCACAAAAAGGCGTTATGGCAGATAATGACTAGCCCCATCCATGACTTATACATGACCAGTTAAATCCTAAACGAATGGGCTTGCTCGTCAGTTAGAGTTGTGTAAGTTTTGGAGATTTCATATAATCAAGTCATAGATAAATTGAAAGGAAGGCGAATGTGCTGAAAGACTTTAAGGCGTTTATCATGAAGGGTAACGTGGTCGATATGGCGGTGGGCATCATAATCGGTGTTGCCTTTAGCTCTATCGTAAGTTCACTGGTTAAAGACATCATCATGCCACCAGTCGGGTTAACCTTGAGTAAAATCGACTTCTCTAATTTTGTTATTGTTTTAAAGCAAGGCGCAACCCCTGGGCCATATGCATCCCTTGCTGTTGCTCAAGCTGCCGGGGCTGTCACACTTAACTATGGGCTCTTCATAAATACTGTCATCAACTTTCTGATAATAGCCCTGGTTGTCTTCTTCTTTATTGTCCGCCCGATAGCCAGAATGGAGGCTCCGCAAAAGGTAGCAGCACCTGCGGCGCTAACAACGAAGGAATGCTTTTTCTGCTATACTAATATCCCAATCAAGGCTACCCGTTGTCCTAACTGTACTTCACTATTAACTGGAAACCAGACGAAGTAGGTAGATTATGATATCGTCAAAGTGATTAAGGGGTTACTTGAAAAGTAACTTAGATTAGCGTAGTGTAGCAAGAAGAGGGGGGTAAAATGGCGGTATCAACGAAATACGGCAAAGTGGATATTTCTAAAATTGGAGTGGATGAACCAGTCTTCATTCTTCGGGCCCAGGACCAGCTAGCAGCACCGACAATCGAGATGTACCGGCTATTAGCGGCTTCACATGGCTCCAAAGTGGTTGGAACTCTGCAAAAGGAAATTGATAGTTTCCGTCAGTGGAATGGAAAGAAAAAAATACCTGATTAAATGTTATCTCGTATGCTACTGCCAGCCGCATTATGATGGTAAAGTGCTTCTGCTGGCGCATTGTTTAAGAGACCAGCAGCGCAAGAGTTTATAACTATTTAACGGATTGGAGCAGAAAGATGGATAAATTATCTAGAGATGAATTAAAGATATTATTGGAAAAACAAAGCGGAGCTGGTGGCTCTGTGTCTCTCTTTATGCCCACATACAAGTCAGGCTCGGAAATCCGTCAGAATCCGGTCAGGTTGAAGAATCTGTTACATAAAGCTGAGGAACATTTAGCGGCTGTTCTTCCCCGTTCCGTAGAAGCGAGAAGATTTTTAATGCCAGTCCAGCAGCTTTTAAGTGATAAACTTTTCTGGCAACACCCGGGTGACGGATTGGCTATTTTTCTCTCTCAAGATGTATTTCGACACTATTTCCTTCCGTTAAATTTTGAAGAGTTAGTGGTTGTTGGCAACCGGTTTCATATCAAACCTCTGTTACCCTTATTCAGCGGTGACGGTAGATTCTATGTTCTGGCACTCAGCCAAAACGATGTCAAGCTACTCCAGGGCACGCGCTATGGAACTAAAGAGATAGATTTGGCAGGTATAGTCCCTCAGAGTCTGGCCAAAGTCCTCAAATATGACGGACCGGAAAGGACGCTTCAGTCCCATGCGGGTGCGCCCGGGAAAGGCAGGGAGTCCAGCGTGTTTCACGGCCAGGGATTGGGGGATGTAGCTAAGAAAAACATCCTGGGCTACTTTCAAAAGATAGATAAAGGCTTACACCATGAGATATTAAAAGAAGAAAACGCACCTTTAATAGTAGCTGGAGTTAATTATCTCCACCCAATCTATAAGGAGGCAAATACTTATCAGCATCTCTTTGATAAAG
>JACQOL010000130.1 GCA_016202555.1 Chloroflexota bacterium
GCGATTCTCTTTATTGTATTATCCATAAAACATAATAGTATACTACGACACCAGTAAAGACAATGCTATCGATGCGGTCAAGAACACCTCCGTGCCCTGGGAGTAGGTTGCCCGAGTCTTTCGCTCCCATATTGCGTTTGAAGAGAGATTCTACCATGTCACCAAGCTGACCGAAAACACTGGCTATTAAGCCGAGCAGTATTGCCTGTGCCCAGTTCATCGGTAGATTTAGCGGTGTCGGCAGAAGGAAGAGCAGGCTGACGATAATGGCTCCGATGGCGCCAGCGATGGCTCCTTCCCAGGTTTTCTTGGGACTGATATTGGGGGCAAGCTGGTGCCTGCCCCAGGTTCGACCGATAAAGAAAGCGGCCGTGTCCGAAGCAAAGGTGGTAAACATCACCAGTAATATCCAGTTCCGGCCGTCATTCAGACCTTTTAGGGCTACCAGATAGCTTAGTAACCACCCTACGTAGAGAATTCCAGCCGTTGTCCATGCCCAACTGATGAAAGCCTTCTCCTTCTGTTCTCGTCGCAATAGCCAGATGAGAGGTAGTATCACTGCTGAGGCTAAGAGCAGGGGCGTCAGCCGGTTCTGGTCAAAAAAAGGTCCAATCAGGGTAAGCAAAGCCGGGTCGCGGCTGAGGATGAAGAGTAGCGTCCAAATAAGTCCAAAATAGGTAAGTGGGGGCACCTTGGAGGTTGCTACCAGGCGGTAGAACTCAAGAACAGCCAGCCCTCCCCAGACAGCCACCAATATGGTGAACCAGGGTAATGGTGTGTCAAACCAGATGGCGACCACCAGGACAGGGATACCCCACAGGGCGGTGATGACTCTTTTTTTGAGCATGCTTGTTATCGGGGCTATAATCCGCCGAAGCGTCTCTTTCTTCGGCTATAGGATAGGAGAGCTTTGTCGATATCTTTCTTGCTGAAGTCAGGCCAGAGGACTTTGGTGAAGTGGTATTCGCTATAGGCGGTTTGCCAAATCAGGAAGTTACTCAGGCGGAGCTCATCACCGGTGCGAATCAGGAGGTCAACATCGGGCAAACCGGCGGTGTAGAGATAGCTATTAAATAACTCTTCATCGATATTTTGTGGCTTGATGTCTTTAGCGACAAGACGGCGCACGGCGTCGATAATCTCAGCACGTCCTCCATAGTTGAAGGCGAGGTTAAGTGTCATCCTGGTATTATTTCTAGTCAGCTCAACTGAGCTATTAATAGCTAACTGCAAACTTGACGGGAGGTCATTAAGCCGTCCCAGGTGGCGGAGTCGGATGCTCTTCTCGCAAAATTCTGAGATACATTTGTTGATAAAATTCTCCAACAACTGGAATAAACCACTGACCTCCTCCTTGGGGCGAGTCCAGTTTTCCGTAGAAAAACCGTAAAGCGTTACATATTTTATCGGGTATTCGTTGAGGTAATTAATCATGCGATACATGTTTTCGGCGCCGGCCTGGTGGCCATCAAGTCTGGATAGCCCGCGCTGTTCTGCCCATCGGCCATTACCATCGGGGACGATAGCTAGGTGGTCGGGGAGCCGGCTAAATTTTGGGGTGGGTGATGTGTTAGTCATCATTCCGCCGCTTGAGTCCAGGTTAAACCTGCCTGAGTTCGTTTTCTTTTTCCTGTCCGATTTGCTCGGCATTGGTGATGAAGCTATCAGTAAGTTTTTGTAATTGATTTAAGGAGCGCTTCTGCTCATCCTGTGATATGGCCTTATTCTTCTCGGCTTCTTTTAGTTCGTCAATAGCTTCACGCCTCAGGTTGCGTATCGCTATTTTTCTTTCTTCAACTCGTTTTCGCACTATTTTGATCATTTCCTGCCGCCGCTCTTCAGATAGCGGAGGGATATTTATTCGGATGATATTACCATCGCTAGCTGGATTTAGCCCCAGGTCAGAAGCCAGGATAGCCTTCTCAATATTTCGGATACTACTCTTGTCCCAGGGTTGGATGACAAGTAGTCTTGCCTCAGGTGCCGAAATACCAGCAATTTGATTAAGCGGGGTAAGAACATCGGCATATTCTACCTTGAGGTGTTCGATTAAGCTGGGTGCGGCACGTCCGGTACGGAGAGAGGCTAATTCTGTTTTCAAACCCTCCGCCGTCCTCTTCATTTTGTCCTCAGTATTCGGTAAAGTCTGGCTAGCCATTTTTTTGCTAACTGGATACTATTGTGCCAATCGGTTCACCGATTACCGCTCTTTCGATACTATGCGGAGACTGAAGGTCGAAAACAATTATCGGTAGCTTGTTTTCGAGGCATAGAGAGAGGGCGGTAGCATCCATTACCTCCAAACGCATATTTAAAGCTTCAAGATGATTTAGCTTGTCAAATTTTCTGGCAGTAGGGTCTTTAAGCGGGTCAGTACTGTATATGCCGTCAACATTATTCTTTGTCATCAGCAGAACCTCAGCCTCAATTTCGATGGCCCGCAGGGCAGCGGCAGTATCGGTCGTCATATATGGGTTACCGGTGCCGGCAGCAAAGATAACCACTCTCCCTTTTTCCAGGTGACGGATAGCTCGGCGTCTAATGTAAGGCTCAGCTACCTGCTGAATGTTAATAGCGGACTGAGTTCGGGTAACTACCCCCTCTCTTTCCAGGGTGTCCTGGAGAGCCAGGGCATTTATTACCGTCGCCAGCATGCCAGCGTAGTCAGCCGTAACCCGGTCCCATCCGTTTTTCTCTGCTTCACTGCCACGCAAGATATTACCACCACCAACAACAATGGCGATGCTTACTCCCATTTTGGTCACTTGCTTGATTTGCCGGGCAACCTTGGTTAAGGTAGCCGCATCAATACCATATTTCCTTTTGCCGGCAAAAGCCTCACCACTGAGCTTGAGTAAGACGCGCCTATACTTGGTCGTAGTCATTATTTTACTAACACACTATTCACGAGAGTTATGAGTCTTCCTAATTCGGTGACGGCGTTGCCCATCTGTTTTTCAGTTTGAATAATGACCTACCAGGATAATTTACGATTCTCCCAGTTCAAATCTGGAGAATCGGCTTACCTTGATATTCTCGCCCACTTTGGCGATAGTTTCGTTGATGATGTCTTGAACGGTCATATCGGTGTTCTTGATGTAGGGCTGAAGAAGCAGGCAGGTGGCTTGAGTCTCTCCCTCGGGAACCTCTTCGCTTGAGATAAATTTAGGGTCTTGAGCGACGACCTGCATTGCCAGGTCGTGAGCCAGTGTCTTGAATTCTTCGGTGCGGGCGACAAAGTCGGTCTCACAGTTAATTTCAACGAGGGCCCCGAGGCGCCCTCCGGTATGGATATAGGCTTCGATTAGCCCCTGAGAAGCCGTGCGTGCTTTCTTTTTTTCTGCCTTAAAAAGACTTCGTTGCTTTAAAAGCTGGAGAGCTTGTTGCAGATTCCCCTCGGTTTCAAGGAGGATATCGCGGCATTCCATAATACCGGCTCCAGACTGGTCTCTTAGCTCTCTTACTCTATCTGCTGGAATTTTCAATCTCGTCTCCTTGCTTTATTCTTTATCAGGGGTGAAAATAGTCGGCTCAATGGGTGTGGTAACCGCTAGTTCGGCTAGGCCTGCTGCCGGTTCTTTTTCGGTGGTAATCACTGCTTCGGAGGTAAGAACTGCCTGTCCAGCTCTGCCTTCAATAACTGCGTCAGCAATCTTACTGCAGACCAGTCGGATGGCTCTAATGGCATCATCATTGGCCGGAATCGGATAATCTATTTCATCAGGGTTACAGTTGGTGTCGACCCCGGCTACAACCGGTATGCCTACCCGTTTGGCTTCAGCCAGGGCAATCCTTTCCTTGGTGGGGTCAATGACGAATAGAGCGTCGGGGAGCCTGGTCATCTCTTTGATGCCACCCATTTGCTGGTTGAGACGGTCGATTTCCTCGCCCAGCTTTAAGGCTTCTTTTTTCGGTAAGCGGTTGAATTCCCCCCTGGCTTGCTGGTCTTCCAGGCGAACCAGGTGGTCAATTCGGGCCTGGATGGTGACAAAATTAGTCAGTGTCCCACCTATCCAGCGCTGGTTGACATAATACATACCACAGCGTTTAGCTTCTTCGCTGATTGATTCCTGGGCCTGCTTTTTGGTGCCGACAAAAAGAATGTGCCCGCCATCGGCAACTACTGTTTTGATGAACTGGCAGGCTTTATCC
>JACQOL010000133.1 GCA_016202555.1 Chloroflexota bacterium
AGCAGATAGGGGCTCTTCTCAAGAGCGAGTCTATTCTGGTTTTCTTTAACAGTCATCAAACTATTCCTCGCTTGTTAGCGGCTTCTCAATAGGCTAGCAAAGCTAACCCACCACCGGCACCACTTGATATCTCCACTCGATTAAATCTTACCGGCGTGCTCTCAGAGCAGCTTCTCTCCAAAAACTCTGCCATAGTCCTGGCATGCTTTCATGCCTTCCCTGGTTTCAACGCTATCTTCCTTTAAGTTGAAAGGGCCCAGCTCAAACGGCTTCATCTTATTTTCCTTTTGCAGGACATTAAAGATAATGGCTGGCGCATAAGCATCGTGCTTGTATGAGACATCATGCCGATAGGAGCCAAAGGCGCCGCTTATTTTACCTTCGAGTTTGGCATTTTGTGTTAGCAACAGAAAAGTTTTCACAGGTTTTGGTAAATCAACCATGAATGTCGGCGAGCCGAAGATATAGCCATCATACCCCGACAAACCTTTCACATCTTTAATTTCTAACATCTTTCTGACTACAGCCTCGTGTCCGCTGAAACGTACGCCCTCGGCAATATACTGTGCCATCGTTTCTGTCTTACCAGTCGAGCTAAAATAGGCAATTAGAACCTTTGTCATTAAATATACCTCCTGAATGTATGCTAATTATACTGTCAGGTGCTTAATAAACCAGTCGCTGGCAAGCTTACTTACCTGCTCTAATGTTCCCGACTCCTCAAACAAGTGAGTGGCACCTGGGACAATCACCAGCTGCTTCTCCACATTAAGCTGGGACAGTGCCTGGCGGTTCATATCTATGACAGGGAAGTCATTACCGCCCACGATGAGCAGAGTAGGCGCTTTCACCCGGTTAAGGACCGGCTTGGCGAGGTCAGGGCGACCACCACGAGAGACAACGGCAGCAACTACGTTTGGCCTTTCCGCCGCTGCCACCAGAGCCGCGGCAGCTCCGGTGCTGGCGCCAAAGTATCCCAGTCTGAGGCGACGGGTCTGCTCATTAGATTGAAGCCAGTCTGTAGCCCCAACCAGTCGGCGGGCAAGCAAGCTTATATCAAATCTCTTCTCCCTTGTGATGAGGTCCTCCGCTTCTTCGTCTATGGTTAAAAGGTCGAAGAGCAAAGTTGCCAGCCCTGCGTCACGCAATACCCGGGCAACATACTGGTTCCGTGGGCTGTACCGACTGCTACCACTGCCGTGAACAAAAGCCACCAGACCTTTGGTTTGCTCAGGTATTAAGAGGTTACCGTAAAGAAGGACCCCACCTGCTGTCAGTTGGACATATCCTTCTTCCTGTGCAGCCTTCTTTTCCATTGCCGACCTCCCATTTACTCTTCGACATCACTGTGTGGGGCGCGCTTAAAATCAGTGACCTTATTTACGTAGATGACTAGCTGGCTTTCTACCTGCGGTACAGGCCCCTTGCTCATCATTTCCGGGGTATAGCCGTCAATCATACCAATATCTATCACGTGTTCCATCTCACCAAGCATCTGATAACCCATGTCATTATTTTCGTCCCACACAATAACAGAGACATGCGAATTTGACTGTAGATTGGACATAGTTCCCGGACAAAACCATTCGTTAACAGCTATCCGACCTTCATCTTTAAGCTCCACAGTTCGTGCTACTGCGACGTGTGGCCATTTATTTGCATTTGCAGTAGCAATGAAAACGTACCCCACCTTTTTTGCCAGTTGAACTGCCCTTTCCAGTATCTCTGCGTTCATTTTAATGACTCCTTTTCCCCCAATTACTTAAAATTCTCAGCACCTCTTCATCTTCGACAGGATAGAACTGCTGATAAAACTGACCAACAGCGGCAAATAAGGGTGGAGATTTCAAACATAGCATTTCATCCACATCTTTCGCCAATCTGGTAATGGTTTCCTGCGGTCCTACAGGCATGGCAGCGATTAGCTTTTTCGGCTGTTCCAAACGGACCGACCACAGTGCCGCCTGAGTAGTGGCCCCCGTTGCTACACCGTCATCAGTTACAATCACAATCCTTCCTTTTAGCGGTATTTTAGGTCTAACCTGACGAATAAGTTTGCTGCGGCGTTTTAGTTCAGCGAGCTGCTGGGCCTCCTCCTGCTGAATATAACTCTCTGCCACGCCAAACTCTCTTACTACCTCCTCGTTGAGGAAAACATTACCATCCTCAGCCACAGAGCCCATTGCCAGTTCTTCCTGCCCGGGTGTATGTAGCTTCCGTGCCAGAACAACATCTAACTCACCATCAAGGGCACTAGCTACTTCACGAGCCACAACAACACCTCCCCTCGGAATACCCAGCACAACTGCATTCTGACCTCGATACTCGCCTAATTCATCGGCTAATCGCTGTCCCGCTTCTTCTCGGTCAGCAAACGGCTCACTCCTGGTTGAAACGATTCTTATTTTAGCCATTCTTCTCCTTCCGCCAAAGAATTCTGACATCTAGTGTCTAGCGATAAAAGAACTCCAACAGCCATACAGTTAATCACAAGGTCCCGGTCAGCCAACACACCCAGCAACTTCTTCCCTTCACACACAGGAATCACACCAACATGGTGTTTTTTCATCATGGAAGTGATTTCGCTCGGGGTCATTGATGGATTGGCACAATGTACCTCTTTTATCCCTACGTCTTTAACTTTCAGTGTTTTATTCCTCATTCCGGTCTTAATGAAAATATTCTACAAG
>JACQOL010000013.1 GCA_016202555.1 Chloroflexota bacterium
ACTTTAACAGCATCTTCAAGCTCTGTTTGCAAGACCAGGACGAGGAAGTGCAAATCAAGGCGATTGAAGGCTTATGGGAAAATGAAGAGCCATCCCTGATTGACCAGCTAATTAACCGATTAGGGCAAAGTAGCTCAGAGAGAGTCCAGACCGCAGCCGCTACCGCACTGGGCAAGTTTGCCATTTTAGCCGAGGATAAAAAACTGCGCCCTTACTATTTAGTCAAAATACAAGAAGTTTTACTGACGGCGTTTAATGATAAAAATAAGCCGGTAGAAGTCAGACGTCGTGCCCTGGAAGCAGCTGCTCCCCTCAGTCTCCCCCGGGTGAAGACAGCCATCAGGGAAGCATATAAAAGCACTAATACTAGACTTAAAGTCAGTGCTATTTACGCTATGGGTAAGAATTGTGACCCTTACTGGCTGCCTATCTTGTTAAAAGAGCTGGCCAATACCGACAGTGAGGTTCGCTATGAAGCCGCCGGAGCCTGTGGTGAAATGGAAGAAGAAGCGGCAGTACCCCATCTTACCAGGCTGGTTAAAGACCCAGATGTTGATGTTCAGATGGCAGCCATTCGGGCATTAGGTAAAATAGGCGGCACTATGGCTAAAGAATGCTTGGAAAGTTATCTTGATAACATCAGCGAAGCCATCCGCCAGGCAGCCGAACAAGCCCTGCTTGAGTTGGAGACTAAAGCCGATCAACTACTCTTCTAGCTCTAAAATACCTGGTAGGAATCTATGATTATCGGTAGTAAGATTATACTTCGTAAAAAAATGGTAGACGATGCTCGGGACGACTATGCCTGGGAAATAGACCCCGAGCTAGCCCACCTTGATGCTGCCTCACCAACAACCGCTACTTTCCCCCAATTTTTAGCGGACTATACCGATGAACTGGATAACCACCTCTCAACCAGGCAGCGCTGGGCTATTGATACACCAGAAGGTAAGCACATTGGCAACTGTTCTTACTATAACATCAGGAAGATTAAGGGCGAAGCGGAACTGGGGATTATGATTGGTGACCGTGATTACTGGAATAAGGGCTACGGCACTGATGTCGTCACCACGCTGGTCAATCATATTTTTTCCCAGACAAATCTCAACCGCATCCACCTGAAAACCCTGGAATCAAACCCGAGAGCCCAGAAATGTTTCCAAAAATGCGGCTTCACCCCATATGGTCACTCAGCCAGAAATGGGTTTAGTTTTGTCCTTATGGAAATATACCGTGACCAGTGGCAGAAATATCAGCCCTTGCTTTAGTCAACAGCCTGTGGTTGGGCAGTAGGCATAGACTCCAGGGCCAGCTTGTCCATTCCAATCTGAACCGGTATCGGATAGTCGCCGGTAAAACAAGCCAGACAGAAAGTATCCCGAGGCAAAGCCACCGCTTTAATTAACCCCTCGACACTCAGATAGCCCAGTGAATCAGCACCGATAAGCTCTTTAATCTCAGAAATAGTTTTCCGAGCGGCGATTAACTCGCTATAAGTAGCCATATCCACGCCAAAGAAACAGGGGTAGCGGATTGGTGGGGCGCAGACACGCATATGCACCTCTTTAGCCCCGGCTTTCCTCAGCAACCCGATGACTTGAGGTGTCGTGGTGCCGCGGACAATGCTATCATCAACCAGAACTACCCGTTTACCCCCCAACACCTGAGGTAAAGGGTTAAACTTTAGCTTAACGCCAATGTCCCTGATACGCTGGTCAGGCTCAATAAAGGTACGCCCGACATAGCGGTTTTTAATCAGTCCCTCCGCCAGAGGTACCCCTGAGCGCTGAGCATAGCCAACCGCTGCGGCGGTCGCCGAATCAGGTACCCCCACCACTAAATCGGCAGCTACAGGGTGCTCCTCAGCTAAGGCAGCTCCCATCGCTTGCCGCGCCTGATAAAGTAGCCGTCCATTAATCGTGCTATCGGGACGAGCAAAATAAATATATTCAAAGATGCATAACGCCTTTTTACCCCCCTCCTCCCGGTAACTATCAACACCATTAGCCCCAATCGAAACTATCTCGCCTGGTTCAATCTCCCGGATAAAGTTAGCCCCAATATGGTCAAGAGCACAACTTTCTGAGGCTAAAACCCAACCACCGTTAAGCGCCCCCAGGCATAGCGGACGCACTCCAAGAGGGTCACGAACGCCAAACAAATGGTCCTTAGTCATAATGGTTAATGAATATGCACCCTGAAGCCGCCGCATCGCATATCTTATTCTACCTACCCAGTCTTTTTGCGGCGAGGAAACAATTAGATTAGCGATAACCTCAGTATCTGTGGAACTGCTAAAGGTATAGCCCTGACTGGAGAGTTCTTCATACAGGTGTTCGGCATTAACAATATTGCCATTATGGGCAATTGCCATCATATTTGAGCCTTCCCCCACCACAATAGGCTGAGCATTACATACCCGGCTGGAACCCTTGGTGGAGTAGCGAGTATGACCAATGGCAATATACCCCTTGAGCTTGCTTAACGAGTCTTCATCAAACACCTGGGATACCAACCCCATGTTGGCATAAACCTGGAGACTCCTACCATCAGCGGTGGCAATACCAGCGCTTTCCTGACCACGGTGCTGAAGAGCGAACAAAGCAAAAAAGGTAAGGCGAGCTACATCCTCATTAGGAGCGTAAATACCAACAACACCGCAGCAGTCGTGCAAGCTCGTCTGCCTCTCCTAACTCACCAACTACTTCTACTTACTTTATTATAACCCATTGGTTGCTAATCGGTCAATTCATTATTATGCCAGCTTAACCAGAACAAAGAACTCCCTATTCCCTTTCGCACCAAGAATAGGTGAGGCGACCAGTCCCCCCAATCTGAATTGATGCTCTATCAGCCAGGCAATAAACCGCCCCAGCACCCGGGCATGCACCAGCGGCTGCTTAATCACTCCCCCCTTACCCACTTCCTCTCGCTTGGCTTCAAACTGGGGTTTGATGAGCACCAGGAGATAGCCATTCTCTTTCAATAGTTGAGCTACCGACGGGATGACCTTCTCTACGGAGATAAATGAAATATCCATCGTCACCAAATCCACTTTCTCGGGTAGAATGAACGGGTAGCGGGCGTTCACCCCTTCGATAACCACTACCCGAGCCTCCCGCCTCAAACGGTAGTCCAGCTGACCACGGCCAACATCAATGGCATACACCCGGCTCGCCCCCCGTTTCAATAAGCAATCGGTAAAGCCACCGGTCGATGCCCCAACATCAGCGACTACTTTAGATGAGACATCAAGCTGAAATTGGCCAAGGGCATAATCAAGCTTAAGACCGCCACGGCTAACAAAGGGGGGCGGATCAGCGATGGTAACTGTTGCCTCCTCAGCGACTAATGCCCCCGATTTAATAATTACTTGCCCATCCACCATCACCTCCCCGGCCATAATCAGAGCTTGAGCCTTAGCCCGGCTCTCAACTAGCCCTCTTTCCACCAGCAAACTATCAATCCGCCGTCTGGTCACCGTTCATCTAGTCTCCTTTTTCAGCAGTGATTATAGCAAAGACATTTCTGGGAAACAATGATAGCTGGAGTAACCTTGACAGCCACAAGACCGGGGGCTAACATTACTTAATAGTTAATCAACCTGACGATTGGTGCTCTCAACAGGAGACTACGAATGAAAGTAATGATGAAGAAACTCGACTACCCAGGACTGATAAAGCTCAATGAAAGCAGCCGGCAGGCAGGCCGCAAACAGCACCTGCTACCTGAACAGATACCAGGCGACCCAGAGCGGCAGTACGTCGTGAATTTCAAGTTTGACCACGAATGGAGCGGACAGCGAGACATCCGTCTGTCGGTTATCTTAAGACCCGGAGTCCAGTCAGCCTGGCTTGATGTTTCTCCCGATGAGTTCGCTACCATCCCGGAGGTCGAGATGTCAGAGCTGGAATGGGAAGCGGCAATTTGCGTGGGCATCCCTCGCTGGACAGAGTAAGCGATACCACCTCTTTACTACCCGCTATACAACTATGACAGGTAACGACCGAAGAAAGCAAAGATTCGCTGCCAGCCATCTACCGCCGACTCCTGCCGGTAGCTAGGGCGGTAATCAGCAAAGAAACCATGCCCGGTATCAGGAGGATACGATTTAAACTCGTATTCCTTTTTGTTTTTCCCCAACTCCCTCTCCAGACGGGCAACATGCTCGGGGGATGGGTTAGCATCCGACTCCCCGAATAAGCCCAGCAAGGGACATCCCAGGTCTGCCACCATATTAATAACGGCTTTAGGCTGGGTAGGCGTCAGCTCATCGGTAATGACCCGCCCGCCATAGCAGTCGACCGCAGCAGCAAGGTTCTTGGTATTACAGGCAAAGAGTAGAGTCTGACGACCACCCGAGCAGTGACCAATACACCCCGCCTTACCGCTGAAGGTAGCCACTGAACGCAGAGCCGTAATTGCCCCCTCTAAGTCCCCGATGGCACGAGAGTCGGGAACGCCACCTTTCTGCCGAACCGCGGCACTGATAACTTCAGGTTCGCCGGGACCTTCACGGTAGTAGAGGTCGGGAGCGAGGGCAATATACCCGTGGGCAGCGAACTTGCGCACCATCTCTTTGGTATGCTCCACCAGACCAAAGACCTCATGAATGACAATCACCCCGGGATGTAAGCCACTGCCCAGGGGGCGAGCCAGATACCCGCCGATGATGTCACCATTGTTGCCGGCGAAGCGTACCGTCTCTGCTAACATTCCCTCATAAGCCATTGTCTCTTTAGTGG
>JACQOL010000138.1 GCA_016202555.1 Chloroflexota bacterium
CGATAGAAGAGCCGTGGGTCAGCATCTCAGTGATTACCCCGTCGACTTTCATCGGGCAGCTGATGGAGCTCATTATTGGATACGGAGGTGTTTATAAACATACTGAGTATATGGACCAATCAAAGCCACTAGGAAGTCTCGGCCAGCGAGTTCGGCTTGAGTACGAAATGCCTTTGCGCTCAATGTTGACGACATTTTATGACCAGATAAAGAGCAGCAGCCGTGGTTACGCTTCGTTAGACCATGAGTTAATCGGCTATCGAGAGGCAAAATTGGTAAAGCTCGATGTCCTGGTTAATGATGTCAAAGTAGATGCCTTCAGCCGGATTGTGCCGCCAGAGAAGGCCTACGATGTTGGCAAAGCAATGGTAGCTAAACTCAAAGAAGTTATTCCCCGGCAGCTATTCAAAGTGCCAATCCAGGCAGCGGTCGGTAGCCGGGTCCTGGCGAGAGTGGATATTGCTGCCAAGCGCAAGGATGTTCTGGCAAAGTGCTACGGCGGTGATATCACCCGCAAGCGCAAGCTGCTGGAAAAGCAGAAAGAAGGCAAGAAGAAAATGAAATACATCGGCCGGGTGGAAGTGCCGAAAGAGGCATTTATGGATGTGCTGAAGCTCGGCTAAGCTAAGGTTGACACCAGTCGCCGCTACCTCTGCTGGCAATTAGTTGTTTTTCATTAAGGCTTCTCGTAGAATGAAGAGAAGCAATTGATTCAATCATCGGAAGGAAAAAATGAAATACGATTTTGACCGTCTGGTTGACCGAAGCAACACTGACTCTTCAAAGTGGGGGGCTGTCGAAACCATCTTTGGCAGCAGAGATGTCCTGCCGATGTGGGTTGCCGATATGGATTTCCCGATTGCCCAGCCAATCACTGAAGCTCTCAGGAAAAGAACTGAGCATGAGATTTATGGTTATGCTCAGCCACCCCCCTCAGTCATTGAGGCGGTTACCGACAGAATGAAGCGAAAGTTTGGTTGGACAATCAAACCAGAGTGGATAGTTTTTACCCCGGGCGTTGTCCCGGCACTTCACGCCGCGGTGAAGGCTTTTACCCATCCTGGGGATGCTGTCATTACTCAGGAGCCAGTCTACCATCCGTTCTGGTCGGCGGTTACCGCTAACGGCTGTTTGGTAGTAAATAACCAGCTAAAACTCATCAATGGACATTACGAAATCGATTACGATGGTTTAGAAAGCGAATTTCATCCCAAAGGTGGGGGAATGATGGCATCGGCTCCTCGGATAAGGATGATGATTCTGTGCAATCCGCATAATCCTGTCGGGCGAGTTTGGAGCAAAGAAGAGCTAACTCGCATGGGCAAAATTATTATCAGGAATGATGCCATAATGGTTTCTGACGAGATACATTGCGAGTTACTTTTTAAGGGTTTCAAGCACGTGCCATTTGCCTCAATCTCCGAAGAGTTTGAACAGCATTGTATTGTCGGCATGGCGCCCAGCAAAACTTTTAACCTAGCCGGACTGAGTGCCTCGTCCATCATCATCCCTAACACCAAACTACGGGATAGATTTAATGCTGCCAGAGCCGGTATCTTACCGCGACCGAATATATTTGGATTAGTCGCTCTTGAAGCTGCTTATCGCTATGGAGATGAGTGGCTGGGACAGCTTTTAGAGTATTTACAGGGCAATTTAGAATTCCTGATGGCATATTTTGGGGAGAAGATTCCAAAAATCAAAGTTATCAAACCCGAAGGAACTTATTTGGTCTGGTTGGACTGCCGAGGGTTAGGAATGGACGAAATGAGTCTGCGGAGTTTAATGAGAGAAAAGGCTAAGGTGGGTCTGGAAGATGGTCACATCTTTGGCTCCAGCGGCAGTGGCTTTCAGCGAATGAATATTGCTTGTCCACGCGTTACGCTAGAGCAGGCCCTGAAAAGAATAGAGCAGGCAGTAAATGAGTGTTAAATAGCCCAAGAAGGTCTACCAATCTGGCTCCCGGTTAAACAGGCACGGAAAATGACTTCATTCCGCCGCAAGAGGAGCAGATAATCTCGCAATTTGAAGACACATCACCACCATCAATAGCTATCTCTCGTACTTCCCACCCCCCGCGACCCACTGCACCCCTGTCCCCCCATACCAGGACTTTACCACACGGTACGTAAAAATGACTATGCCCTTGTCTTCTACATTCACATTGTCCCCCGGCTCTTGCCCAGGCCTGCTTAATGACTTCTTCAGGAAATGACACAACACACCTCCCTAAGGTTATTGCGCTTATCGCTACATCACCCATTATACAACTAAGTGCTCTAATGTGATACCATCGCCCTCACAATAAGCGAGATATTTATTATGGTTTGTTACCGTCACCATAATTTTATAATTAAGAATCCTGAGCAATCTAGTCTATTCCCATTCCCTGAAACAGATGCTATAATCTTTCTAATACCAGTAAACTAACGGAAAGCCCAGCAATCTATATTGGTTATCCTGCCTAATCGTTACCAAAGGAGTAAGGATGGAAATCGAAGACATACACAAGAACTCGAA
>JACQOL010000137.1 GCA_016202555.1 Chloroflexota bacterium
CGCTGGATGTCAGCCATCACCTTCTTTGCCACTGCCAGAGCTTTTGCCGAATCATAGGGGATACCCAGCTGAATCAGCATATCGGCAAAACCCATTACCCCCAGCCCTATTTTTCTTGTTTTTTTAGTCATTGCCTCTATTTCCGGCAGCGGGAACTTATTGACATCAATAACATTATCTAAAAACCGCACCGCCGTCTTTACTGTCCTGGCTAACTTAGCATCATCAATCTCAATAACCCCCTTTACCGTCCGCAGCATCCTGGCCAGATTGATTGAGCCGAGATTACACGATTCATAAGGCAAAAGAGGCTGCTCACCGCAGGGATTAGTGCTTTCAATTCGGCCTAAATGTGGCGTCGGGTTATCCTCATTTATCCGGTCGATAAAGACAACGCCCGGGTCACCCGTTTTCCAGGCCATCGCCACTATGGCATCAAAGACCTCTTTAGCATTTTGGGGCTTAGTTTCTTTGCTGTGGGGATTAACTAAATTGTAATCAGCCCCAGCCTTGACTGCCTCCATAAACTCACTGGTCACAGCTACCGAAAGATTAAAGTTAGTAAAAAGGGATGAGTCTTTTTCTTTAGCATGGATGAACTTCATAATATCGGGATGGTCAACATTAAGGATTGCCATGTTCGCCCCACGACGCATCCCACCCTGCTTAATGACATCGGTTGCTGTGTCAAAGGCGCGCATAAAGGAAACCGGCCCACTGGCGACACCCCCGGTAGAGCCTACCCTATCTTTTTCCGGTCTCAATCTGGAGAAGGAAAACCCGGTGCCACCACCACTCTTATGGATAAGGGCCGTATTCTTAACGGCGTCAAAGATAGACTCCATTGAATCCTCAACCGGCAGGACAAAACAGGCAGATAGCTGCCCTAACTCCCGTCCCGCGTTCATCAGTGTCGGCGAGTTAGGCAGAAAGTCCAGATTAACCATCACCTGATAAAATTCCGCTGCTCTAGCCTTAATATTGGCCTTGGGGTCATAAAGAAGTTCTGCGGAGGCAATCGCCTGTGCCACGCGCTGGAACATATCCTCAGGTTTTTCGATAACCTGTCCCTGTTTATCCTTCTTAAGATACCTTCTTTCCAGGACATGACGAGCATTTTGGGTAAGATTAATACCGGAAGCAGACTGAACCCCCGTCTTGACCTGAGTAATCAGCTCTGCCGTAGGATTATTCTCCTTTCTCTTACTGCCGGCAATCTGAACCTGTGGCTCAACCTTAGAAATTTCTTTCATTTCAGACTCAGTCTCCTTTGTCCGAGCTAATTGTCCCGTAGCCAGGATTTCCCTTACCACCGCCTGAATATCAAAACTGGCAGGCAAACCCCGCTGCCGACGGTGGGGCTGAGGCACAAGATTTTCCATTCCAGGTAATGGTTGCGGTTTTTCCATATCTTCAATTACCTGACTAACGAGTCCCTCTATCTGATGCCTGTCAGACATACCCATAGTCTCAGCAGCAGCAAAGATAGCCCTCGCAATCTGGCTGCGGTTAAGCTCAGTTAACTGGTTATTATCTCTTCCATCAAGACTATCCAACATGATAACCTCCAGACTTAGTGATTCTTTCGTTCACTATCTATTTAGGAACGCTAGTGAAATAACATATCGTCTTTCACCGTGACCAAAGCCTTTAGATTCCATAGTTAAACGCCTATCACCACTAATTTTTTTCCAAGATTTTATAGGACTATCCCCTTGGTATGCTTTATACAAGTTGGAAGTATGATTAACAAATGTATGCGCTGGGACGTAGGTAACTTTACCTCGTGGTTTTCTTCCTGGGCCTATACTCCAGGCTAATCGAAGCCCTTTTGGTTCATTTTTTGGCCGGGATTGCCACAGGAGGGCAAGGCAAGGTTCTGGGCATATTTCGGCAATCCGAATGGCAGTTGATGGGATAGAAACTCTGAATATTTTAGCAAGCTGTTCAATCGAGCTAATAGAGACGCCAGAATCTAACAAATATTTACTGAAAACGGACTCGGGCATGAGGAGTTCTGCGGCTGCAACATCACAAAATCGTTCTCTTGCTGCTGCACGAGCTTCCCGCTCCCGCCAAGTTGAGGATTCATATATCCTTATTTTTGGATTGAACGTTCGATACTCGATACTCTGGATATATGGTTCAAGTGTCAACTCATTAAAGAGAATGTGTCCAATCTCATGAGCACAGGAAAAATTTTGCCTAACTGACGATTGCTTCTGGTTCACCCTAATCATATAACCGTCGTGAAATCTGAGCAGGACAGCGCTTGTTTCACCGAGGTCCGCTTTTTCAATCTTCTTAATGCCCTGCAAGCGAACAAACTCTTCAGGTAAAAAGGGGGGGCTATCATGCCCTCTATTCTCGATAACCCGATTTACAAGCTGTTTGGCTCGTTCAACAATAAGGGTCATAGCTTGTTCCATATTCAGAGACACCTGTGGTTTCTGTCCTGATGTGCCATCACCAAATGAGAAGGATACACTCATTAATCTCTCCAATAGTTACAACTAGAATTTTTCGTAGTAAGAAAGTGTTTCATTAGGAGGTACCGGACTAAAGAATTTCTGTAGCTGCTCAGATGGTACAGATTGAGTAGGGTCAATAGACTCTCTCCCGGCTATATCTGATAAGCATAATTTCCCATATAGGTCTCTGAGTTGTCTATCACTCGCGGAGTGGGTTGGTATGGATAATTGTTTGCGTAATGCCTCCTTACTGCCAGGTGACAGTGTTCTATATCTCTCTAAGGGAATCCCGTTCCTATCCAGCCATTTGTTAACATCTCTACTTATCTCTTCATTACCTTCACGTCTCAGCATTTTCATTTTCCTCCCAAATATATTACTTTACACTGGTTAGCTTCATTCATCTCCGTCTCCTCCGATGCCCTTTAGCCATTGTCACCAATTCCTCACCGGGAAGTAAAGGCAATTGACCGGCCGGGCGAGCCACCTCGGTCTCATCACCTACCAGAGTGTCTATTTCTTGTTTCAGGATAGTAATATCAGCAAAATCCCGGTAGACGCTGGCAAAACGGATATAGGCAATATAGTCCAGATTCTTTAAGCCAGCCATCACCATATCACCAATGACGACACTGGGTATCTCCGCCTTACCCTGGTGGTAAAGCTCAGCCTCGATGTCATCGGCCAGCTTATCAACAGCGCCGGTGGGTAGGGGTCGTTTTTCACAAGCCTTCCGCAGACCGGTAAGCAGTTTATCTCGACTGAACTCCTCGCGCCTCTGGTCTTTCTTAATAACGAAAAGAGCCGTCGGCTGCAAGCGTTCATAGGTGGTAAAACGCGAGTCACAGCTTAAACACTGACGCCTCCGTCTTATACCATCGTTGACATCACGGGAATCAATAACCTTAGAATCGTTATAACCGCAAAAGGGACAGTTCATAGCTCATCACTACACTATATAGATTAGGAAGACTAAGATACCACAATATATAGTGTTTGTCAAGCCCCTGTAAAGCCTTTAGTTATCATTACGAGGTACAAAATAGAGAAATAATTCCGTAAAAAAAGTAAGATTGTTTTAAGGAGCTTATCTTGAGGACAATAAGATTCTTAGCTAGGCTACCGATGATTTTATTTCAGATTAAACCCGCTCAAACAAAAAACGGCAGGAGCTCTAAGCACCTGCCGCCTTTCCCAAGCAATGATTTATAATCAAGAAGTCTGTAGTGGTGTCTTTTCAACCTTGGTAGAAGGGGTTACTAACCGACGTCGATGGCTGAAGAACGGATAACGCATATACGATGGAGCATCTAATCCATCTTCAGTGTTCCTCAAGCCGGAGAGAGATTGTGCCTGTGCGTCATCCCGGCTAACGCCGACCACCCCTTTCTCGGTCATAAAACCGGTAGCGATTAGAGTAATTCTTATCTCTTTATCCATATCAGCGTCATGAGCTACGCCAAAGATGATGTTCGCCTCGGGGTCCACAGCTTGCTTAATTATTTTAGCCGCTTCGTTAACTTCAAATAGGGTAAGACTATTGCCACCAACTACGTTGAAGAGAACTCCCGTTGCCCCTGCGATAGAAACATCCAGCAAAGGACTCGCCAAGGCTTCCTTAGCCGCATTCACGGCACGGTTTTGACCTGACCCTATCCCGATAGACATCCAGGCGGGACCAGCATCCTTCATTATTGTTCGAACGTCAGCAAAATCAAGGTTAATCAGCCCGGGGACAGTGATAACTTCAGAAATAGCCTGAACACCATGTCTCAGTACATCATCAGCCATCTGAAAGGCACTATCCACGTTTGTTTTCTGGTCACAGAGGGCAAGCAAACGGTCGTTGGGAATGATGATAAGAGTATCAACCTTACTCAGCAGGTTATCAATGCCCTCCTCGGCTACCTGACGTCGGTGTGTTCCCTCAAAAGTAAAGGGCGTAGTGACAATAGCGATGGTCAGGGCACCGCTTTGCTTGGCTACTTCAGCCACAATCGGAGCCGCCCCGGTGCCGGTGCCACCTCCCATACCAGCAGCGATAAACACCATATCCGCTCCCGAAAGAAATCCCTTAATCTCATCACGGCTTTCTTCAGCCGCTTTCTGCCCACGGGTATGGTCACCACCGGAACCTAAGCCTTTAGTAAGCCTATCACCAAGCTGAACACGAGTGGGAGTTTCGGTTAAAGCTAATGCCTGAGCGTCAGTATTCATCCCGATGAAGTCTACACCCCTGATATTCGCTCGCACCATACGGGTTACCGCGTTACAACCAGCACCACCCAGACCAATCACCTTAATCCTTGCTGGATTCATATTGAAACTTGTCTTTGCCATCTTCTCCTCCTTTCTTCAAACTACATTAAAGATTTTCAAACCAATAACCATCTAACGAAATAGGTCTTTAATTCGGGAAAATAAATGCTGCCAACTGGTAGCTAAGCCGCTAGGTTTCCAATTCCGCTTGCCTTCGTGCTTCAATCCCCAGAGCAAGAGACCAGCGCTGGTAGCATATGCCGGGTCACGCAGGGTATCGGTGATGCCAGGTAGATTAATTGGGCTACCTACCCTTACCGGAAGGCGCATTATCTGGCGCCCCAGTACGTCGATACCTGAAAGATTAGAGCTACCACCGGTAAGAACTAATCCCGCCGGAACCACGGCTTCATATTCAGAACGGGGCAGCTCAAGTAGAATAAGCCTGATGATTTCTTCAACTCGAATACGAATAATATCACACAGGTCCTGATAAGAAATACCATGTCCATCTTCGGCTATCGTTTTGGAGGAGGCCGTCTTACTTTCATAAACCGACAGCACACTACCATACTTTTTCTTCATCTCCTCAGCAACATCAAAAGGTAAGTTTAGACCGATAGCCACATCCCTGGTGAGCTGATAACCGGCTACCGGCAGAATGGCGGTATGCCAGATGCTGCCATCTTTAAAGACAGCGATATCAGTAGTACCACCACCAATATCAGCCAGAATAACGCCAGCTTGTTTCTCGACCTCGGTAAGGACTGCTTCACTACTGGCTAAAGGCTCAAGGACAAGGTCTTCTACCTCCACGCCAATACCTCGGATACACTTCGCCAGATTCTGAACAGAAGCGATTGCCGCCGTAATGACGTGTGTCTCCACATCTAACCTGGAGCCATGCAGTCCTATCGGATTCTTGACCCCAACTTGACCATCAACAGCGTAGCTCCGGGGAATAACGTGGAGTAGCTTACGGTCGCTGGGAACCCTGACACTCTGGGCATTCTGAAGTACTCGTTTCAAGTCCTCGGAACGTACCAACCGGTCATTACGCTTAATATTGATTACTCCCCGGTTATTCAGCGAGCTGACATGCCTCCCGGTGACCCCAACATAAGCTGATTCTACCCTATAGCCGCTAATTTGCTCCGCCTTAGCTACTGAGGCACGGATTGATTCTTGAGCATCCGTAATGTTAGCCACCAGACCCTTATGCAACCCGTGCGACGGAGTGATACCAACACCAGCAACCCGAACAATATCCCCCGCATTTACTTCAGCAACCACGGTGCATACTTTAGTGGTACCAACATCAATTGCAGTTAAAATAGTACTCTTTCCCATTTACTCCCTCCTTTCTAACTAGATTCTGCCCCTTTTTCAGTAGATTAATTTTCACATTCTAAACGCCTCCTTCTTCAGCAATCATTTAAAAAAATAGTTAAGCGACTAAAAAAGCCCGGCGGAGCTTTTGTAACAAAATTGGCCTTCTCCAGCCATTAGCTTTAACTTCCACTGAGGAACACAGCCTTTCCACAAACTGATAGTGCTCGTCCTGAGTAATCAGGCGCTCAGCCACCCTCAATCTGGCACTACGGCTACGCGGATTCTTTTGCACCTCTTCAGGAGAAGGAGTAATGACCTTCTTATTAATTAATTTCAGGCTGGCGGTATGTCCACAAACACAGGTGGGTACTCCGGGGGGACAAACACAATCCCTCGCTTCTCGTTGCATAAATTGTTTGACGATGCGGTCTTCAAGAGAGTGGTAACTGATGACCACCAGTCTGCCGCCAAAGCCAAGCAGGTTAACTGCCTGTTTTAGGGCTAACTCTAGGTTGTCCAACTCCTGATTAACCGCAATTCGCAGTGCCTGGAAAGTTTTGGTGGCCGGGTGAATTCTACCCCTCCTGCCTCCGTAAACTCGCTCAATAAGCTGAGCCAATTGAAGGGTAGTTCTTAGCGGACGTTCTGAGACAATACGGTGGGCTATCTGACGACTGTAGCCTTCCTCACCGTACCTTTGTATCAGTTGAGCTAGTTCGGTCTCAGAGTAAGTATTAACGATATCGGCCGCGGTCAGTTTCTGGTCAGGACTGAGGCGCATATCTAAGGGAGCGTCATGCTGAAAGCTAAAACCGCGGTCAGGGCTGTCAAGCTGAAGCGAGGAAAGTCCCGGGTCAAATAAAATTCCATGCACCGGAGAAAAATCATATTTGTAACAAATAGCCTCTAGATTAACGAAGTTTTCATTGATGAGAAGGGCAACATCACTCCAGGCTTCCAGCCTTGTCCTGGCTATCTGTATCGCTTCAGGGTCAGCCTCAATACCCAATAGCTGCCCACCCGGTGAGCTCTGCTCTAAGATAGCCGCAGCATGCCCGCCACCGCCGAGGGTAGCATCAATATAGCGACCCCCGGGCTGCACAGCGAGTGCCTTAATCGCCTCCTCAACCAGAACCGGAACATGAACTGATGCTACCATTGTCTGACCCATCAATGCCGCTCTAGGCTTTCGATAATTTGCCAGGCTTGTTCCTGACTAATGGCTTTCTCTTCTTGCCACTGTTCTCTGTTCCACAATTCAAGATAGCTACTGACACCGATTACAATTGCTTCATCTTTAATAGAAGCATACTCCCGCAACGGAGGGGGTAGAACGATTCTCCCCTGCCCATCCATACTTAAAGTAAAGGCAGTCGCAAAAATAGCCCTGTTTAACCTTCTCAAGTTACTACGGGGGACGGAGGCCGTCGTTAACTCGCTTGCCAGCTTGCTCCATTCCGCCAGTGGATAGGCATTAATGCATTTCTCTATCCCCGGGGTTAATGCCACTCCCCCCCTTAGCTCTTCTCTAAACTTAGGCGGGATAGGCAGCCGACCCTTCTCATCAATCCGATACTCAAACTCACCGAGAAACATTTTTAACCCTTCAAGTCAACCCTATTTCACCATTATCTACCATTTTTCACCACTTTTAAGTATTTTGCAACATAATTCACCATTTGTCAAGCCCTTTTTCATAAATTTTTTCTAAGTTTTAAACTTTATTTTCTAATTATTTCTCAATAGCCGTTATGTGTGTTAGAATATAACCCATAGCAATTGATTTTTACTCCGGTTTTCCCAAATGTTTCAGCGCCAGGCAGGCGGTGAGGATGAAAAATGCAGATTGAGATTTTAACTTTGTTCCCCGAGATGTTCCCGGGCCTGCTTAGCAGCAGTATCCTCAAACGAGCTATTGAACGAGAGCTGGTTGAGGTTAATATTCACAATATCCGGGATTATACCCATAACAAACATCACACCGTTGATGACACTCCCTACGGGGGTGGTGCCGGGATGTTACTCAAGCCCGAACCCATTTTTGAGGCAGTAGAGACAATAAAATCAGGTCTTAGCCCGGAGGAGTGTCCCTTACCGGTTATTTTACTCACCCCGCAGGGTCGTCTTTTTTCCCAGAAGATAGCCCTGGAGCTAACCCGATATCGCCGTCTAATTCTTATTTGCGGACACTATGAGGGGATTGATGAGCGAGTCGCCGAACATCTGGTTACCGATGAAATAAGTATCGGTGATTATGTGCTCAGTGGCGGTGAGCTAGCCGCAATGGTAGTTACCGATGCTGTGGTCAGGCTGGTACCCGGGGTTCTGGGATCAGAGGCTTCGGCAGCGGACGATTCTCATACTACCGGGCTACTGGAATACCCTCAATACACTCGCCCCCCGGTGTATCGAGACTGGGCAGTACCCGAAGTGCTGCTTTCCGGGAATCATGCTCAGGTGGCTAAGTGGCGCCAGCAGCAGGCAATTACCCGTACTCTAGAGCGCCGCCCTGAATTACTGATCAAGGCTAATCTGAGTCCGGCGGAAAGACGACTTGCGGAAGAGCTGCAAAAAGGCTAATATATAGGATGTCTCAAATTTATATGGAGTATTATTAA
>JACQOL010000134.1 GCA_016202555.1 Chloroflexota bacterium
GTTGTAAAGAGACCTTCAACATTGTAATCGAGCAGAGTGAAGTAAAGTCTTATGAGCCCCTTAGTCAGGATAAGCTCGACAAACTAAATGTACGGAAACATTATTAATCGTTTTCTAGATACTATTTTACCGAATACTCTGACCGCTGCTCATTATCGCTTCGTGATATTACTAACGATGTAGGCGCCACTTCCTGATTCCTTGCTGCTTTCCTCTCTGACACTAAGGTTAACAATCTCCCTTTTGTATGCTATCATATACTATGAGTATTGTTGCACAGGAAAGAAACAGTGAAAGTAGTGGTAGCAATGAGTGGTGGCGTGGATTCATCAGTGGCAGCCGCCTTGCTGAAAGAGCAAGGTTATCAGGTCAGCGGAGTAACCATGAGAATATGGGACGGGGAAGTATTTCCCGCGCAAGGGAGGCGCCACGGCTGCTACGGACCTGATGAGACAGAGGATATTGAAGATGCCCGAAGAGTAGCTCAAGTTTTAGGCATTGACTTCCATGTTTTTGACCTGAGCCAGGAATATAAAGCTGAAGTCCTTGATTACTTTTGCGACGAATATCTATCCGGCAGGACTCCTAATCCATGCTTGAGATGTAACCACAAAATTAAGTTTGATGCCCTCTTCCGAAAAGCTCAGGATAATGGAATAGGGTCTGATTACTGGGCTACCGGTCACTATGCCCGGGTAGAATACGATACCAGCCAGCACCGCTACCGGCTCAAAAAAGCCCGTGATTTAAGCAAAGACCAGTCCTATTTTCTCTCCTCTTTATCTCAAGAGCAGCTTGGTCGTTCGCTCTTTCCTATCGGCGACTATACCAAAGAAGAGGTTAAAAAAATAGCTGCCGATTTTGAGTTGGGACTGGATAATAAGCCGGAAAGTCAGGATTTTATCGTCGGCGGCTACTCTACTCTTATTGAGGCAGCTCCATCAGGGCCAATACTTAATAAACAAGGGGATATCCTCGGGGAGCACCGGGGCATCCCATTCTATACCATCGGGCAGCGCAAGGGGTTAGGTATCTCCGCCAAAGAGCCCCTCTATGTTACCGAGATTGACCCGGCCAAGAATGTCATCAGGGTCGGTAGTCAAGAAGAAGTATACCGGGACGAACTTATCGCCTCAGACCTAAACTGGATAGCCGTCACCGAATTGAAGCGACCGACTAAGGTCAGGGCAAGGATAAGATATTCTCATCAGGAAGCCGAAGCAACAGTAACCCCGATAAGCCAGAATAGGGTTCATGTAAAGTTCAAAGAGCCTCAGCTGGCAATTACCCCCGGCCAGACGGTGGTCTTTTACCTTGAAGATATGGTCTTAGGCGGCGGAACAATCGAGAGAACAGGGAGGTGTTATTATGAGTAAGATAATCGCTGTTTGTAAGAGTAAGAAAAAGGGAACCAAAAAAGAGGCGATGAAGGAGGGCTATCTTCGCCAGAACTATGGATTGGCTGATGATGCTCATGCCGATAGCAATAGCCACCGTCAGGTAAGCCTGATGGCGATTGAAAGCATCGACAAGATGCGAGGTCTGGGACTGGATGTCGGACCCGGAAGTTTTGCCGAAAATCTAACCACAGAAGGGATAGAGATGTTCTCGCTACCGGTTGGTACCGAGGTCTCTATTGGCAGCGAAGTTATCCTGGAAATTACTCAAATTGGCAAGGAGTGCCATACTAAGTGTGCCATTTACCACCAGATAGGTCAGTGCATTATGCCCGAAGAAGGGATATTCACCAGGGTAATTCGTGGTGGGCTGGTGAAAGCTGGAGATGAAATAACAATAAAAAAAGAGGGATAGCTAATGTTAAGTCATCCCTCTTCCCTATTAAATAATCTCTCGATTCGCTACTTAAGCTTATATCGCTTCTAATAGAGTGGTAAAGGTATCGTGGTGGCTCTCTTCTTCCTGTAAGATTTGTCGGAAAAGACGGTTGGTGGTTTCGTCACCTTCTTTACGGGCGGTTTCAATAATCTGCTGGTAAAGCTTGATGCCGCTCGCCTCATCCTTAACATCCTGTGTTATCATTTCCTTAAGAGTCTCACCCACAAAAATGGGGGTGGGCTTGGTCGTCGGTGTACCGCCGAGATAATAAAGCCTTTCGGCAATGGCTTCAGCATGCTTCATCTCAGCGATTGCGATAGATTTCAGCTCGTTTTGCACAGCAAACCCCTTTACCCCACCCCACTGGACATGCTGCCATATATACTGAATTGACACCTGTAGTTCACGGGAAATCGCTTCATTTAGATTATCTAACAATTTTTTAGATACCTTTACCACCGGGGCTTTCTTCGCTACCATTTTTAACCTCCTTACTTACTTATTATGACGCCGTATTATAACATCACGCCTGACTAAATAACAACCTAATGAATCTTCTCAATAAATTTCTTGACCTGATAATCCCACTCCCGAGATTCCAGTTCTACTGAGGTTCCTTTCCCCTCTGCACAGGCAGTAACATCAACTCCACCACCACCCCCCTCAAAGCGAGCACATTCAGGATTCTCCTCTTTCACCTGTAACCCTAAACCACCTGGACCGAAGAATTTCACCGCTCGCTTGACTGCCTCTTCCGGACTCAACTTAGTTTTGGTTGCTACTTTCAGCATTATTAGCCCCTCCTTTACTTTTAACTATGTGCTATATGAAATATGAATTTAGACTACTTTGGTGAACTCACTTTTAGCGGCTCCACACATCGGGCATACCCAATCATCAGGTAACTCCTCAAACGGCGTCCCTGGTTTGATGCCACCATCTGAGTCACCAAATACCGGGTCATAGATATAGCCACAAACATTGCATTTATACTTGGCAGCTATAACGACTTCTATTTTCTTCTCCTCAATATAGGTTGGCGCCGTTTTTGGAGTGGCGCCTCGTTTTACCTGATGATAATATGCATAAATCATACATTCTTTATCGGTAACAACATCAGCGGCGACAAGCTCACCAATAAAAATAGTATGACTGCCGACATCCACTTCCTGTATTACTTTGGCTTCCAGACAGGCGACGGCATTTTCAATAACTATCGGCGCCCCGGTCTTACCAATTTTATAATTAATACCTTCAAGTTTGTTTATCTCCCGCCCTGACTTAAAGCCAAAGTGACCGATAAAAGAGAGCGGGGTATCCCGGCAGAGAACTGAAACCGTAAAGACCCTGCTTTCGGTGATAAACTCATGGGTCAGGTTCTTCTTATTGATACTAACGGCAATCGTCGGCGGCTCAGCGGTGATTTGGAACACAGTATTAGCGATTTGACCATTAAGTCTATCTCCCTTTCTGGAGCCGATGACATACACACCGTAGCTTATGCTGTGCAGCGCCTCAAGGTTCATTCTAGCCTCATTCAATAAGCAGTCCCATATAACTCAAAGGCGCTCTGCGGTGCCTTGCAGCCAGGGCATTCATTAGGAGCTTCTACCTCTGTCTTTCCCCAACCACAATTTCGGCACTTCCAGACGACTTCCTTCTCTTTTCCGGAAGCATTTTTTTCTTTTACATCATTAAGCAGGGCAAGGTACCTCTTTTCATGATGCTCCTCAACTTCAGCCATACTTTTAAAAAAATCGGCAATCTCGGTGAATCCTTCCTGGCGAGCTACCTGCTCAAATTGGGCATACATCTCCGTCCACTCCCGGTGTTCGCCCACGGCGGCGGCTTTTAAGTTTGCCTTGGTATTACCTATTTCTCCAAGAAGCTTAAGCTCCTGCTTAGCGTGCACCATTTCGTTTCCAGCGGTCTCTAAGAATACCCCGGCAATCTGCTCATAACCCTCCTCTTTAGCCACCTCAGCAAAATAGGTATACTTGTTACGAGCCATTGACTCGCCGGTGAAGGCAGCCCTCAGGTTCTTCTCTGTCTTACTTCCTTTGAGTTTCATTGTTCCCTCCTTTCCTTAATAAATAAAATAAAGTGTTCCCAGATTTTCAATAACCTTATTTTTACTGGTCAAGACACCATTATCATTCGGTTTAGCCACCGTCCAGAGAGGGATGCTCTTTTTGGACAAACCAGCCTGCCGGGTCTTTGATATACTCGTAATAGTCAAGTAGAAGCCGGTGGTGCCCCCTTTCTTCAGCAGCTATACTTTGATAAAAGTTCCTCTCGGCATCATAGCTAGCCTTTTCCCCCTGGCTCTGGTAAAAATCATAGCTTTTATTTTCCATCTCCATGGCTTTGACAATGGCACCAAGCTCAGTAGACAGAACTTTGAGATTGGGAGTAAGCTCTTTAGATGCCTCGGTAAATACCGTTCTTAGTCCTTTACTTCTATCAAGTGGAATAATAATCACCGGCCAGGCTTTCTGGTCACGGATAGTATCGTATATCCGGACAAATTTTTGCCGGTGAAAGTCCTCTTCACCCGATAGGGCCAGCAACAACTTTCTACCCAGCTCGTTACTACTCGTCTGGCTGGCTTGCCGATAGTATTCCTTACCATCAATTTCAATCTGGATGGCAATTTGAATTCCCGCAAGGGTTTTGTCCTGTTCAGTCACCATTCCCAAAAAGCCCCACTGCTAAAATTCTTTGATAAGTATAACTCAAGACACAATCGTTGTCTATAATTAAAGAAAAAAGTGATAAAGTCGTTCAACGCTCAATCTTTTTAATCTGATAGCGCAACTTGCCTGCTGGTGCTACTACCATAACTATTGCCCCCTCTTCTTTACCAATAATAGCTTGACCTATCGGTGAAATACTGGAAATCTTGCCTCGGGCCGGGTTAACTTCCTTCGGACTGACTAGCATATAGTGTAACTCTTCACCCGATTCAAGGTCGCCAAGGGTAACACTATCACCTATCCCTATTTTGACAGTAGCCTCTTGTTTCTCCTCAATAACAACCGCTAACTTCAGGGTTGCTTCCAATTCCATAATCCGTCCCTCTAAGTGTCCACGCTGCTCTCGTGCCGCGTGCAGCGGAGCATTCTCACGGAAGTCTTTATCAGCGGCAGCTTTCCGTATTTCAGCAATAGCCTCAATACGCTTCACCTGAAGAATCGTCAGTTCCGCTTCCAGTTCAGTATACCCCTGCTGTGTTAAGAAGACAGTCTCCGGCAAACCCCGTTGGGAGGAAGACGGTGGGTTGGTTTTCCCTTTCCTAGTCTTCGGGCGACTAACTGGATTAGTCTTAGGCAAACCTCGTCGAGAGGAAGAGGACGGTTTGGTCTTTCCTTTCTTAACCTTCAGGTGAACGGCTAGATTAGTCTTACTCCACCCGTTTTTTTTGGCATAAGCCAGGAAGGTTCGTATCAGCTCAAGTTTTCTGGCAGAATCGGCATCCGAAGACGATAACCGCTCGGCATAGTTAGCTACCTCGGCGGCAGTAAGTCCCGCTAAAGGATGTCCCCCACCAAACCAACGAATAAACTTATGTATCTCTGGCTGGGTTAGCTTTTTTTCTTCAGATGGTAAGCCACCCAGAAAACGGTTGGCAGCATCACTTAAACTTAGATTCGGAACATCAGCCATCCTATTAGTATACCCCCTTTTCTTATTCTGACCAAGTCTACCCGTATATCGGTATCGTTCTTTAATTAATACTATCAGACTCTCTTTGGTCCCTTCCTCTTCGGTGAAGGGGGAGTTTCACTACCCCAATTACTTTAGATAATGCCTGATGCCCTATCAACCTCAATATCGGCACACTATGCCAATCAAAAGATAGGTCACCAGCTTTAAGTAAAGCTTCATCAATGCCATTGGACTTAATTATATCGAACATTCTATCAATCTGGGTATCACTCAGGCGCTCATTGAATTTCCGAGCCCAGTAGCCTACTTTAAACTCCCAGCCCAGCCTCCTTTTCCACCCCCGCTCATAGCCAGCCAGGTTTTTGGTCGACAGGGTATCACTGGAGAGTGCCCGGTGCAGAGTATTAGCCGCCATATCAGCACAGAGCAAACCATAGTAGATACCACCACCAGTAATTGGTTTCACCTGTCCGGCAGCGCTACCCACTACTATTAGTCGGTCGCCATAGGTTCTAGCTAGCGGCTTTAGTGGAACCCCGCCATAGCTCAACTCAACCGAAGCCGAGGCTATTTTACCTTGAGCCAGCAGAGATGCCATTAACTTTTTCAGATAAAGACCGGAACTATGACGGCAGAGCAGACCTAGCAGAGCCCTCTGTGGTGCGGTTGGCACCAGCCAGGCAAAAAAAGCCGGAGCTATCTCCTGACCCAGATAAACCTCCACTTCATCTATCCCAATTGTTTCCACCTCAGTCTGAGCCCCTACAACAAAATCGCCTACCTTACCCAAGCCTAATCCCCCAACCAATCTTGAACCAAAGCCGGTGGCCAGAACGGCAGCCCTCGCCTCAAAAGAGTCGCCCTGCCGGGCTGCCTTAATGCTAACCCGGTCATTACCGACTTCGATATTGCTAACCGGATTGCCCAGCACATATTCAGCTCCCTTACCCTGAGCCCGATTAGCGAAAGCCAGATTAAGAGCTGCCCGGTCGACAATACAAGCCTGGGGTTCCGCTCTCCACAGGCGGAGCAACTTACCCGAAGGCGAAAAAACCTTAGCACTGTTTACCCGTCGAAAAATAACACTTTCATCAATGGTAAAGGAGCGAACACACTCCTGGCTGACAATACCGGTGCAGCAGACCGGTTCGTTCAATCTTTCTTTCTGCTCCACCACCACTACCCCATACCCCATCCCGGCCAAGCGGTAAGCCACCTGGCTGCCGGCTGGTCCTCCACCGATGACGGCGACATCATACAACTTCAGTCTCCCGCCCCAGACTAAGTAGCATTTCTGCTCTTTCGCCTGATACGCTTGTTGAGAAAATAGACTAGTGCGGGTAGAATAGTGACAATAATGATGACCAAAACAGCATTAAACCCGGTAATCTTAACCCCAGCCCGATTCGCCAGTAGCAGACTAATTGTGACGACAACAATGGACAGAGCCAGGGAAAGAGTTATCCTTTCGATGACATTTATCTGTTTGAAGAAGATGAAAGTCCAGGCAAAACCAGGTAAAAAGAAGACCAGTATAAACCCCAATATTGCCCTGATGACTGGTAATGGCTCAAGAAAGGCAAGAATCAAGTTAAAAAGCTCTCTGATTGGAGATGGCCAATCCATACCTTAGCTTCCTCTCTATTAATATTTGGCTCGGGTGGTAGATGACTTTACTTAATATTCGTCGAATTCTGCAATATGAGCATTTGTTACTGCTACCCATATTAGGGCTAGCCTTTTACATCGCTTTCATCCCACACCTGAATTATCCCTACCCCCTGCATGTTGATGAATGGGTGCACCTGGCTCGTTCCCAGGCGATAGTTCAAGCCGGCAGCACTACCTTTGCTGACCCATTTTCGGGACAAGAAACCCTTAGTCTCAGCTCTAACCTGGAAGCCAGCTTCCAGCTATTCTGGGGTGTCTTCCAGGCTATCAGTGGCATCTCCTGGATGGTCATCTTCAGATACTTTCCGGGTATTATCTTCATCATCACTGTTCTCTCAGTCTATATTATGGCACGGAGGGAGGGGTTTGGCTGGGAAGCCACCTTCTTTACCTGCCTGATACCAAGCACCGTTGGTATACTGGGACCCGCTTTTTTGGTGCCGGTCAGCATGGGACTGCTCTTTACCCCGCTCATTCTTTTCATCACCTTTAACTTTAGAACCATCTGGTCTTATCTCTTAATCTTTATCCTCATCTCTTTTTTGCTGGCTATTCATGCCCCTTCGGCAATTTCTCCCATCATCGTGCTCACCCCATATATCCTACTCAATCTGAAAGGTAACTTCAAGCACAGTCTGGGGATAGTCTTAGCTTTGCTCCTCCCTTTCTTGATAGTCTTCCCCTGGATATTTGACCTGTTACTAACTACCGCCGGGAGCCTGCTCATTCCAAACCCGCCAACGGAATATGTCCAGTTGCCGAAGGTAATCGAAAGCTATTTCTCCCTTCGCTACCGGGAGCCAATTAGTTATCTTCCCATCCTGGTTTTTTTGCTGGGGGTTTTTTTGCTGGCGCTAAGGGGAGGTAAGAAAAACTACGGACTGGTGTTAGGCTTACTGGCTCTACTGCTAATGCTGGTTACTTTTTTTACCTTTCACTACGGGGTAGCAATAATGTATGAGCGTGGACTGATGTTTTTGATGCTGATGATAAGCATTATTGCCGGGGCGGGACTGACCGGCATAAAAAATCTCAGGCTACCAGGTAGGGTCAACACCTGGCTGAGAATGCCTCTCATTACCCAAAATGCGGGCAGATTCTTCTGCTTAGCCATTATTGCGATAACACTAGTGATAGCTATACCCCATCGCTTAGCTACGCCTTACTATCAGATGATAGATAGTGAAGATTATCAGGCGTTTGTCTGGATTAGGAATAATGTCAGCCAGGATTACGAGAAGGCAATACTGGACCCATGGAAAGCGACTGCCTTCACTGCCATCACCGGGAAGCAGGTATTTACCAGGATACACACCGCTCACGGTCCCCAGGACCTTATCGCTTACGACTTCCTCAGAGGTGGTAGCACCAACACTACCATGCTAAACGAAAACGAGATTTCTATCATTTATACCCGCCTTTATGACGGAGCCCAAAACAGGAATTTTGAGTTTAACAGTAACAACCCCAACCTGGTAATGGTTGCTAAAAATATCTACCTGCTCAAAAAAGTTGAGGAAAAAGAGTAAGTAGGCTATTTACCGACTCCCTCACCATTTTAACTAATAAATAATCTCAGAATGGGATGTTGACTTTTCAGTCAACATCGTTTATACTAGCTAATAAGACTAAATTTTTATCTTTCGAATAAGGCGTTAAGAGAATGAAATCCAGGGGATTCGGAACAAAATTAAGAGA
>JACQOL010000149.1 GCA_016202555.1 Chloroflexota bacterium
GGATAGTCCAAGCTAATGAGTTAAACCTCGATTTCAGGCGCGAGGTCGATTATGGCGCACTGCTAATTGGTAAGGAAGCTATTGTCTACAATGATAAATCTGGAGGGGCAGACTACTATCTTGAAAAGTTACTTTCTTACATATTCCAAGTGCAATTGAAAACGCGTAAAAGTCAGTTAAAGGGAAAAAGCAAGAGCGAAATATAGACGGAGAAACGGAATTTTAAGATGTGGACAATAATCGGGCAAAGCAGGGCATTATCGTTACTTAAGCGCAGTCTGGAGAAAGGTTCTCTAGCTCATGCCTATCTCTTTGTTGGTCCGGCCCACGTCGGTAAAATGACGCTGGCCCTGAATCTGGCTCAGGCGCTGAATTGTAAGGCGGCTGAGCCTCCCTGTGGTCAGTGTCTTTCCTGCCAGAAGATAGCTTCAAATAAGCACGCTGATGTTCAGATTATCGGCTTGAACCACAATGATTCTTCTGAAGCCAGCTCTCGAGTGGAAATCGGTATCGACCAGATTCGGCAGCTCCAGCACTCAGCCCACCTGCCCCCCTTTGAGGGCAGCTGTAAGGTATTTATTATTGACAGGGCTGAGTTGCTCTCAACGGAAGCGGCTAATTGTTTCCTTAAGACTCTGGAAGAGCCGGCGGATAAAGTAGTTTTCATATTGCTGACGAGCAATGAGCGGTTGTTGCCAGTAACGGTCGTCTCTCGCTGCCAGCGGGTGGGGTTGCTGCCTATAGCAATCAGTGAGATAGAGGCAGCTCTTGAGAAAAAGGGCGTGACGTCGGAAAAAGCCAAGCTGGTGGCCAGACTCTCTCACGGCTGCCCGGGTTGGGCACTGGATGCCCACTGGTTTCAACAGCGTACTGAGCATCTGGAGGAGTTGCTCAGTCTTATTAACGCTGATGGTGAGGAGCGTTTTGCTTACGCTGCCCGTTTAGCCGCCCAGTTTAGCCGGGATAGGGAGTTAGTTCACAATAAGCTGGATTTGTGGCTGGACTGTTGGCGTGACCTGATGCTGGTTAAGGCTGGCTCGAGCGGTAGCGTTACTAATATCGACCAATTAGCCGCCCTTATTGACCTGGCAAGAGGCTACCGCCTGGCTCAAATAACGGCTTTTCTAAATTGTATTCGGGTGGCTGATGACCAGCTCAGGCAGAATGCTAACCCGCAGCTGGTGCTGGAGGTGTTAATGCTTAACATACCTGAGCTGGAGAAACGCAGTAAGGAAAATAGTGCTATCCAATTTGAGGTAAATTATGGCTGAGATTGTCGGTGTCCGATTCAAAAGGGCGGGGAAGCTTTACTATTTTGACCCGGCGGGTATTGACCTGAAGGTAAGTGACGATGTCATTGTAGAAACAGCCCGAGGTTTGGAGCTGGGGCATGTGGTCATTACCCCGGAACAAGTACTGGCCAGTGAGGTAGCTAAACCGCTAAAATCGGTAGTGCGCAAGGCAACCACCGAAGACATTAAGCGAACACAAGAACTTGCTGCTAAAGAAAGGGAAGCTCTCGCCGAATGCAGTAAGCTAATCGCTCAATTTCACCTGCCAATGAAGCTACTATCGGCTGAGTATAATCTTGAGGGTAACCGTCTTACCGTTCACTTTAGCGCCGCTGAGAGGATTGATTTCCGGGAACTAGTGCGCGAGTTATCCAATCGCTTAAAGGTACGGGTGGAGCTACGGCAGACGGGACCACGGGATGAAGCCAAGCTGATAGGTGGCTGTGGCCAGTGTGGTCGTCAGCTATGTTGCTCAAGTTTCCTGGATGAGTTTTGCCCAGTTTCGATTAGAATGGCGAAGGAGCAGGATTTGCCTCTTAACCCGATGAAGATATCGGGTGTTTGTGGTCGTCTGATGTGTTGTTTAGTCTATGAAAATGAACAGTACCGTCAGATGAAAGGAAAATTGCCCAAGAAGGGGCAGCGGGTATCTACCACTCAGGGGACCGCCAAGGTAATCGGTAGTAACCCCTTACGGGAGACAGTGCTGGTTGAACTGGAAAACGAGACGAGTGTGGAGTTGCCCCTCAGTGAGATTACACTTGAAGATAAAAACCTGCCCAAGGCGGGAGAGACAGGGAAGCAGACTGGAAATAGAAAGATTATTGGATAAGGGGACAGGGGATAAAATTGACAAAAAATCCCCCGATACCATGTTTTACGGAAGAGCGAATCCTTGAGGCGCAGGGCTACCGCTATATCGCTGGTATTGACGAAGTTGGCCGGGGGGCGCTGGCTGGACCTGTAGCTGCTGCGGCCGTTATTCTTCCCCTTCGTATCAAGGCGGGCTGGCTCAAGCTGGTCAGAGACAGCAAGCAGCTAAGTCCTGAAAAGCGAGAGGTTTTGTCTCTCCATATCCATAGAGTAGCCGTATCTATTGGTATTGGCACGGTCTCTTCAGAATTAATAGATAAAGGCGGTATAGTTAAGGCAACCTACCTGGCTATGAGACTGGCGATAAAGCAGCTTTCACCACCTGCCGAGACTCTGCTTATAGACTATTTGACCCTTCCGGGGGTCAAGTTGCCTCAAAAGGGGGTTACCGACGGTGATAGCTTATGTATTTCTATTGCCTGCGCCTCGATTGTGGCTAAGGTAGCCAGAGACCACCTGATGGTAGAGATGGATAAAACTTATCCCGGTTACGGACTGGCTCAGCACAAGGGCTACGGCACCGAAGAACATTTAGCCTGTCTGCAACGCCTTGGACCCTGCCCCATTCATCGTCAATCTTTTAGTCCGGTCAAGGACAGAAGAGAGTAATGAAGCGTCGGGATACCGGTATCCTCGGTGAAAAATTAGCCAGGGATTTTCTTAAAA
>JACQOL010000135.1 GCA_016202555.1 Chloroflexota bacterium
CTCGTCACTGCCCGTCTCGTGACCAGGGTATTTCCTGTATTGCTTGTTCACCGTGCCATCTCGTCTGCGGTTTGGGTGGAGCCGGCGCTTTCAGTGATGGTAAACTGACGCTTTCATCACAGGTAGGGGGTCGGCTGGTAGATTACCTTGGTAAGAGCAAGAGCGATGCCCTGATTAAGTATGTTGATGGCATTTATCTCAAGTTTGGCGCTCCCGACAAGCTGTATGGGGTTGGGGATGACGTAGAGAGATTACGCCGCCAGGCTTCTCTTGCCGAATTGCGTCTGATACCGGTGCCGATTCGTCATCTCGGTACCGAGCATTGCGGTTTGGTGCTCAAGGCGATGCGCGATGAGTTGATGGGGCGTGTTGATTTTAAGCTCGGCGTAGCGGCTGCTAAAGTTATTGTTGATGATGCTAAGGTTAGTGGGATTGAGGTTGGGGCGGGAGAGCGGTTTGACTGTGATTATCTGATTCTGGCTCCGGGCAGGGAAGGAGCCGGCTGGCTTTCTAAAGAGGCTAACCGGCTTAAGCTGACCATGCACCGTAACCCGGTTGATGTTGGCGTCAGGGTGGAGGTGCCAGCGGCGGTAATGGCTGATTTAAGTAATGTGCTGTACGAGGCAAAACTGGAGTTCCTGTCACCAACTTTTGAGGACCGGGTTAGAACTTTCTGCATGTGTCCGGCTGGAGAGGTCATTATGGAATCTAGCGGGGGTGACGACCCGCTAATCACCGTGAATGGGCATAGCTATGCTGACCTTAACAGCGATAACACTAATTTTGCCCTGCTGGTGAGTACCGCTTTTACTGAGCCTTTCCGGGAGTCAATTGCCTATGGTAGGTATCTAGCGAGATTGGCTAATCTGATTAGTGGTGGGGTACTGGTGCAGCGTCTGGGCGACCTCAGGCAGGGTCGGCGTTCTACCCCGGAGCGCATTGAGCGTGGCCTAGTTCAACCTACCTTAAAGAGTGCCGTCCCTGGCGACCTCAGCTTTGCCTTGCCTTATCGGCACCTTACCGGGATTATAGAGATGCTTCAGGCAATGGATAGGCTGGTTCCAGGTGTCGCTTCACGCTATACCCTGCTTTACGGTGTTGAGGTTAAGTTCTATTCTAACCGGCTTCAGCTTAGCTCCAGTCTGGAGAGTGAGGTTAGTAATCTGTTTGCTATCGGTGATGGGGCTGGTGTCAGTCGTGGTCTAATCCAGTCATCAGCTTCGGGCATTGTGGCGGCTGACGAGATACTCCTGAGAAGCGGGGTTAAGGCCGGTTTTAGCTCAATTAGCACAAAATAGAGGTTGTGTTGCTAGGTAACTTATGTTATCGGCGAGGGCATTACAAGGAGATAAGGCACGTAATATGAGTAAGGTTCAACTAAGGATGCCATCCGGGATTACCGGTATCTTAAAGGACGAAGTCTCCGATTGGTTTGTTCTTGAGAAAGAGGTAGCAGAAGGAGCCACAATCGCTGACTTATTAGTCGGGCTTACCTCCAGTGATGACAGTTTCCTTAAAGTGGTCTTTAACCCTGACACCGGAAAAGTTGGTGACCAAATCATGGTTTTTCTTAATGAGAACCTTTTGCAAGGGCCGAAGATAACAGCAATTAAACTCAAGGATGGGGACACCGTCATGCTTCTCCCTATCTATGCGGGAGGCTAATAATAAAACTTACTTGCGGGATAAATAATCTCCCTTCACTATTTCTTGACAGCACACCTTCGGCTGGCTAGAATGGGAACGACACCGCTTCTAAAACATCAGTAAGGCAAGATAAATCATCCGTTGGTAGGTTAAAATGGAAATAGACTTAAAAGAAAAGCTGAATAACGACCTCAAGCAGGCGTTACTGGGTGGAGATAAGGTTAAGCGTTCAGTTATCCGGTTGGTCTTTGCCGCCGTCCAAAATGCTGAAATTGCCAAGCAGGGTGCTCTGGAGAAAAACGATATTCTCGGTATTATTGCTAAGGAAGCCAGGCAACGCCAGGAGAGTATTGAAGCCTTCAAGCAGGGAAACCGCCCCGACCTGGTAGCTCAAGAAGAAGCTGAGCTATCCATACTCCAGGGATATTTGCCTAAATCGATGACACGGGATGAGATAATCGCCGAAGCTCGGCGCATTATTAAAGAAGTGGGGGCACAAGGTGCTCGCGATAAGGGTAAGGTGATGCCCAAGCTGGTAGCTGAGCTTAAAGGTAAGGCCGATGGGCGGGAGATAAACACGATTGTTTCCGAATTGCTTGGTTCTTAGTCTAGTGGGACATAAGGTCGAGGAGAATAGTGATATTTTAGAGGGGCATCAGCCCCTCTAATGTTAGTTAGCTGTTTTAAGGGCATAATCTAATGCATCGAATAGAAGTTCGCTTGAAGAGCCACCTGCCGGATGCTGCCGGCTCCGGTCTGGTCAAGGGGATACAGGACCTAGGGATAACCACCATCTCCTCTGCCAGTGTTATTGATATCTACTGGCTGGATGCCGACCTGGCACCGGCTGAGTTGAATTTGATTTGCCAGAGTCTGCTTGCTGACCCGGTGACTCAGGAATTCCAGAGTTTTACCCCTTCTCCACAGGACGTCAAGAAGGATACAGGGGGTAGGGTCCGTACACAATCCCATACTATTGAGGTTGCCTATAATGCCGGCGTTACTGACCCCGTTGAAGATTCTATCATGAAAGCGATTCGTGATTTAGGTATCAGCAGCGTCAGGGCGGTGAAAACAGCAAAGCGCTATTTGCTCCAGGGGCATCTCACTGAAGACCAGCTGGAAGTTATCTCTAGCCGACTTCTGGTGAATCCGATTATCCAGCATATTGTCAAGTCGGAACAATTTGGCTTTCCCGAAAATCCCCGCTATCAATTCAGGCTGAATCAGATAGATATCCTGGGATTGGACAAAGCTGGACTTTTAGGAGTCAGGCAACAATTCGGCTTTAGCGTTGATGAGTTTCGAGCCATCATCGCCTACTTCCGGAAGCAAGGGCGAAACCCGGTTGATGTTGAGCTTGAGACACTGGCACAAACCTGGTCGGAGCACTGTGTCCATAAAACATTTAAGAGCCGGATTTCCTTCGGCGGGAAAATAATTGATAACCTGCTCAAAAGCACTATCATCAAGGCAACTGAGGAACTGAATAAAGCGTGGTGTCTTTCCGTTTTTGAGGATAATGCCGGTGTGATTGATTTTGACGGTCGCTGGGCACTCTGCTTTAAGGTGGAGACTCATAATCATCCTTCAGCAGTTGAGCCTTACGGGGGAGCCGCCACCGGGATAGGCGGGGTGGTGCGTGACCCGCTCGGCACCGGGCTGGGGGCTAAACCGATACTGAATACTGATGTCTTCTGTTTTGGTCCCCCTGACTTTCCTTATGAGAAACTGCCGAAAGGAGTTTTACATCCGCGCCGTGTTTTCAAAGGAGTCCGGGCGGGAGTGGCTGACTATGCTAACCGCCTGGGTATCCCGACTCTTAATGGCGCTATCCTCTTTGACGAAGGCTATATTGGTAACCCGCTCGTTTTCTGCGGGACGCTGGGGATAATGCCTAAAAACCTCAGCCGCCGGGGGCAACAAATCCCGGGGGATTTAGTGGTGCTGGTCGGGGGTAAAACCGGGCGTGACGGCATACATGGCGTTAATTTTGCTTCGGAACAGCTTAGTGA
>JACQOL010000148.1 GCA_016202555.1 Chloroflexota bacterium
CCGATGCTGGGGCAGGGAGGAGCCTCGACCGTGGGAATGATGGCACTGGCGGCGGGAAGCACTATCGCCGGGAACCTTTCCATCCTTGGGGCAGCGAGTAATGTCATTATCATCCAGAATGCCGAAAAAAGAAGGGGGACTACCCTGACTTTTCTTGAGTTTATCAGGAATGGCTTACCACAGACGGCGGTTAATAAAGCTGTCAACTGGTTATTCCTGACGGTATTCTGAAAAAGAACATAACGAAAGAGTGGGCAGTTAAGTCCACATTCTTCTATGAAAGTCACTAAGATAAATCTAGCTGGGGCCTTTGGCTTCAGCCCGGGTTACTTATCAAGATTATTTTACGTTTTTCAACCAAAGGATTCTGTCGACGACAGCTTTGGCGGCTTGAGCCCGGGTCTTGCTTGTCGACAGGTCTTTGGCGAGCATCTCGTCGCCGATGACGTCCTTGACCCAGTTGCTAAAATCGCTTTTCGTCTGACTCGAGTGATAGCAGAAGGTCTCCTCACTCATTTGCTCAAGAGCCAACTTTAGTTCAGCTAAGCTTTTTAACACGCTCCCATTACAGCACCAGAACTGTTTTTCCTCTTGAGGAACATCAGCCAACCGTGTTCGGGCAACTGCTTTAGTAATCTTAGCCATTTCCCATCACCTCCTTGATAAAGACATCCTGCCAGGCGGCTAATTGCCTGCCTACCCGTGGTTTTCCCGGGGCTATTTACCCAGCGCCGTCTCTTCCTTTTTCCTGATTGAGCGGCCGCCATGACCGTGTTTAACTTTCTTAAAGGCTTCTTTGTACTGCATTCTTTGCTGAGCCTTTTCTTGTTTTCTTCCCATCATTAACTCCCATCTATACTTTTCTTGCCACCGGATACGGCACTAGCTACCTTAAAACCATAACTTTCTTCAATCACCAAACTCAATGTTATTATACTACTCTTATCTTAAGCGGTCAATCGGATGAGGAGGCGAATCTTAATCACACTGAGGGCGACTGCTAGCCCGTGTTTAATTGCTTTTGAATTAATACCTGACGGGACATAGGAACAGGAAATAGGCACCTCTTTAATGATGGCCCCTTTCCTTCTGGCTTTTTCAATTATCTCAATGCTGATGCTCATCCTCTTCTCTGAAAGAGGCATAGTTTCAAATATCTCCCGGCGATAAGCCCGGAAACCACTCTGGGTATCGGAAACCTTTACTTTAGCCCCGAAGTTCCAGAGAAAGGTGATAACCTTGATGCCGAATCGGCGATATCGGGGCATGTTAGGCTCATCAGTCAGGAATCTAGAGCCAATTACTAGTTCAGCTTCTCCGTCAAGGATTGGAGCTAAAAGCCGGGGTATCTCATCCGGGTTATGCTGGCCATCGCCATCGAGAATCACCAGGATATCCGCCGCATTGGCTCCGGCGGCCTTAAAACAGGACTTGATAGCCTCTCCGTAGCCCAGATTTTTCTGATGACTTATCACCAGGGCCCCGGCGTCTCCAGCCACCTCAGCCGTGCCATCGGATGAGCCATCATCAATGACAATAACCTGGTCAACATATTTTCTGGCTCTGGAGACAATATCCTTAATCGAACGGCTGGTGTTGAAGCAGGGAATGCCGGCGATGACCTTAAGTCTGGTCTGTTGAGAATGGTGAGGCGGTTGTTTCACTACATTACTCTTGCTGAGGATTGGCTTACACTCATGATGCTTTGATTATAACTGTCTGAGTGATGTTAAGCAATCTGGCCTACAGTAATTTGACACGTATGACCGGCTGAAATAGAATATAAGCTACGTAAGAGCGGAAGTAAATTTAAAAGGAGCAAAGAGCGATGACAGCCACAAAGCAAACCCGGAAACCAGCGTTAAGAGCAAGGAAAGAGGAAGATATCCGCCAGGCTATAGAGAGATTCCGGGAGAAGGCACTGGAATTGGGTGCCTCAGCGGCGGCAGTCATCCCGGCTTCCGAGGTGATGGTGGAGGAGAGAGTGCGGATGAAGTGTCTGGTGCCTCGCTGTTCATCGCTGGGGGATGGGGGAACCCCATACTGTCCGCCACACAGTCCCGAGCCTGAGTTTATGAGGAAAGTATTTAGCCAGTACCGCTGGGCGGTGGTTTTCAAGAGGGATATAACGATGAAAGACTATAACGTCTCTACTTCGGAAGCCGAGCGACAAGAGATGAGGTCCAAGGGACTACCAGACGTGGATATCCGCGGTAAGGGTTATGAAATCGTTGGTCGCTTAGAGTCATACGCGCAGAGTGAAGGTTATAGCTTGGCTCTCGGCTTCGCTGGAGGTTCCTGTAAGGGTGCTTTGTGCTTGGGGAAACCATGTGCCGTTTTTCAGACCGGGACTTGCCGCTTTCCGCTGCGGGCAAGACCCTCGATGGAAGGAGTAGGCATCGATGTTTTTGGACTGGTTCAAAAGGTGGGCTGGGACATCTATATGATTCGTAGCATTGAGCCAGAACCGGGTGAAATCCCGGGTGGTATGGCGGTTGGTATTGTCTTCGTCTGTTGAGTCTAGCCCTTCCTGTTCCGGAATAATTTCTCTATTTCCCCGACTAGATTTTGGCTTTCTTCTTCGGAGAGTCTCACCCTGCCCTCTAATTTGCTGATAGATTCATCAATATCAGGAAGGCGATTCCTCATTTCGGCGATAAGCTCATTCTGCCGCCTAATTTCTTCATCAAGGTCGCTCAAGTCAATTCCTAAAGCTAATCTCTGGTTGAGTAATTCCACAACTTTCCTTTCGGCAGTGGGGTCGTCGGCAGCTATCAGATAGAAAGGAATTGGTACCCAGAGACTAACTGCGGGGATTTTTCTCTTCTTGGCCATCCATAACAGGAAGGAATTTAGGGCCGGTCTTTGGCCGGGAGGCGTTTCAAAATCAAATTCTCCGTCAAGGTTATAATCACTCATTACCTCTTTCATCTCCGGTGAACTGAAGATGCTCCGTAGCTCTCGGGGAATGCTGTGAGCACCTGGCGAAATCATACCACCAATAATATAAATCTCCTTCAGTGGACAATAATGTTGGGCAGCATCCAAAACCAGGGATAGAAATTGATACCACTCGTAGCGGGGTTGGTTACTGATAAAAACTATCAGGTCTTTGCCGGGGCACGAATAGAATTTACTTTCCGGCAATTGTATCAGGTCATCCTCAATAGGCGCTCCCCCTAAAGGGAAGAACTCGACTGGCTCAATCTCAGCGAAAGTTTGGCCTCCCAGTTTCCTGTTTAAGTAATCAGTTACTTTTGTCCCTAGTTTACCGGCATCGACACTCCAGCCGACAACCAGGGACGGATTTTTTAGTTCAGGCTGTCCCCAAAATTTAAGAAGGTCGTTCATCCCCGCTACCTTTCTTCTGGAAGAACTCATCGATATGCTCTTTAATCCACTTCTCATCCTCTTCCGTTATTATCCCAGGATTAGCCTCGACAATGGATTTTCTTTGCTCGATTCTCTCCTTGACTCGAGGTGGTAATTGCTCATAAATGCCGTCAATGACGCTATCAATCCGCACTATCATTTCATCAAGAGCACCATAATCAATCTCTATTCCTAAGAACTTAGTTAGCACCTCCAGTACTGATTTTGATGCCCTTGGGTAGGGGAAGGGAGCTCTGGTTAAATAATCCGGTATCTCGCCCATTAAACAAATCCCTTCAACTCCTCTCTTCTTAGCTAGCCCTAATAGCAGCCCGTTTAAACCGATAATGTTATCTCGGTTACGAGAGCCTTCAACTTCGCCCATCAGGATAGTATTCGGATAATCTTTTAATTTCTCGTTTAAGTCGCTTCGACTGGTGGCTGCCCAGACCCTCGGTTTCAGGGTATGGTGAGTAAGAGTAACTGTGGCGTCTGAGGTATAGATTCGGCGGCAACCAAACCTTTCGGCAACATCTAGAACCATATTAGCTAGCTGATAGGCCTTCTTCCCGGCGGCGTATATCCCTCCCCCGTCGGTCGGCTGTTCGTCTCCGATGAAAAATATCAAATCTTTCCCGTCCAGTCTCTTATAATAAAATTTGTTACCGGGGAATTCTAAATTTTCCAGTACACTAGCCTTGATTGTTACTTTCGTTGGATAAAAAAACTCCCAGGGCTCGATTTCCCCGAGCTCTTCAGCGTTAATC
>JACQOL010000145.1 GCA_016202555.1 Chloroflexota bacterium
GGGCAAGCTCGGTAAATATCTTATCGGCTAATTCTTTATCAAAAATAAATGATAGTACCTGGCGACGAGAGTGAAGTCCGCCCTCCTTACCCAGGGTAATCATCTTTTCCGCCAGGCCGCGGGCTTGCTTTGCCTTAGCCTCAGTAGTCGTAATCTTCTCGTAACCCAGCAGGTCAGTCACCAGATTACGATACAATGCCTTCTTATAACCCGAGGCCTTACCTTTGATTCTAACATCTGTTCTGCGGCTCATACTACCCTACCTCAGCTTCCTGCGGCTCACTGGACTCTTCCTTTTCCTCACCGTCTTTAACTTCAGGGGCAAGAGAAAGTCCCATTTCCTCAAGATGCTCTACTATCTCCCGTTTTGACTTTTGCCCAAAATTACGCAGTTCCATTAACTCTTTCTCTTGTTTACCTAGCAACTCGCCTAAGGTAGCGATACCGCCACGCCTTAAGCAATTTAGAGTACGCACTGACAAGTTCAACTGCTCCACGGGCAGATTGAATTGCTCCTCAGGCATCGCCGGATGGCTGACCAGCTCCTTCTTCTCAGAAAGACGAGTAAAACCAGCGAAGGGAGCTAGTTGCTCTCTCAAGATTTCGGCGCTGCGGCTCACTGCATCAGCCGGTGACATTGTTCCATCTGTCCACACATCTAGATACAACCGCTCACGGTTGGTCTCCTGACCAATATGAATCGGCTCAACAGTAAAATTAACCTTACGCGTTGGCGTAAAGATAGCATCCACCGGAATTACCCCTATCGGGAGATTATCACTGGATTCAGCCTCCTTAAAGCCTCTGGATAGTTCCACATCAAACTCTACATCAAGACTGGCTTCGGGTGAATCCAGGGCAGCCAGATAAAGTTCAGGGTTGACAATTTCAAAATCAACCGAGGGCTTAATATCAGCCGCCGAAACTTGTCCCTCCCCCTCCACCTTCAAGGTTAACTTACCCGACTGACCAGAGAGGGGCTTCAGTCTCAGCGCCTTAACATTAAGGAGAAACTCGGTGACATCTTCTTTAACATAAGGAATGGTAGAGAATTCGTGGAGAATTCCTTCAAACTTCACCCTGGTCACAGCGGCTCCTTGAAGATAACCAAGCAGCACTCGCCGCATGGTATTCCCAAGGGTGAGACCAAAACCTTTTTCCAACGGCTCGGCGACAAACCGCCCGAAGTTATTACTACTTTCAACGCATTTAACATTGGGCTCTACCAGATACGACAAAACACGACCTCCTTATCGTGAGTAGTACTCAACGATAACCTTACTATCAAATGTAGCACCAATCTCCTCAGGAGTCGGCAAAGATAAAGCTCGACCAACCAGGTTCTGTCTATCCAGACTTAACCAACTGGCGACGGACTTGGCCTGAATACTCTCAAGCAATTGTTTATAATACTCGGTTTTAGTACTACTCTCTTTCCAGCTAATGGTATCACCTTCTTTAACCAGGCAAGAGGATATATCCGTCTTGCTCCCGTTGAGCAGGATATGCCCATGCTGAACCAGCTGACGAGCCTGAGAGCGGGAATCAGCGAAGCCTAAACGATAGACCACATTATCAAGCCGCCTCTCTAGCAGCACCTGTAGATTTTCCCCAGTAATACCCAACTGCCTCTCGGATTGAGCAAAAGTTCGCCGGAACTGCCTCTCCAGAATTCCGTAGCTATAACGGGCTTTCTGCTTCTCGGTCAATTGCAGACCGCGGTCAGAAACTCGCCGCCGGCGGTGACCACCGGTTGCCCTCCGTCGCCTCTCCACAGCACACTTAGGCGTCAGACAGCGGCTACCTTTGAGCATTAACTTCTGCTCGCAACGCTGACACAACTTGCAAACTGAATCTGTATATCTTGCCATTTCTTTACCTTAGACCCGCCTTCTTTTAGGAGGGCGGCAACCATTATGCGGGACAGGAGTGACATCGGTAATACTGGTAATATAAAGCCCCGAGCTCTGGAGAGAACGAATTGCCGCTTCTCGTCCGCTGCCCGGACCTTTAACAAAAACCTCTACCTGACGTAGGCCCTGCTCCATCGCCTTACGTACCGCATCACGGGCCGCTAACTGAGCCGCATAGGGAGTGCCCTTCCGTGAACCCTTAAACCCAGCCATCCCCGAGCTCCCCCAGGCAATAACATTTCCCTGGGGGTCAGTGAGAGTCACGATGGTATTATTAAAAGTGGACTGAATATAAGCTCTCCCTGCCGGAACGGCCTTCCGTTCTCGTTTTCTTCCCCGGGTTCGCTTCTTCTGCGTTGTCATTTTTCTCTCCTATCTAATCAACTATTTTATTATCATTACTTGGTCGCACCACGCTTCTTACCTCGGCCAGCTACTGTCTTAGGAGCACCGCGTCGGGTACGGGCATTCGTGCGTGTCCGCTGACCTCTAACCGGCAGGTTATGACGGTGCCGGCTACCCCGATAGCTGCCGATTTCAATAAGGCGCTTGATATTAAAGTCAATCTCTTTTCTAAGCTCCCCCTCAACTCTATACTCCCGGTCAATAATCTCCCGCAGATGGTTAACCTCCTCCTCAGTAAGACCGTCTGTTTTAACATCAGAATTAACACCAGCCTGAGCCAGAATCTTCAGGCTCTGAGTAGCACCAATGCCATAGATATACTGTAAGGCCACCCAGATTTGCTTGTCTCGGGGTATATCAACTCCAGCGATACGTGCCATCTATCTCCTCCTTCTTCGCCATTTTACTAACCCTGCCTCTGTTTATGTCTCGGGTTAGTACAAATAACCCTGACTACCCCGCGGCGTCTTATCACCTTGCACTTTTCACATCTAACCTTAACTGAAGCTTTAACTTTCATAATAAGTCCTCTTACTTAAAGCGATAGGTAATCCTGCCCCGGCTCAGGTCATAAGGAGAAAGCTCAACCAACACCCTATCGCCAGGTAATATCTTAATATAATGCATTCTCATCTTGCCTGAAATATGAGCCAGCACCTTATAGCCGTTTGCCAGCTCAACGCGAAACATGGCATTTGGCAACGGCTCAACAGCAACTCCTTCAACTTCAATAGCTTCTTTCTTGGGCATCAATTCCTTACTTACAAAGCAGTCAGTATTTCAGGTTCAGCATCGGTGATGGCAATGGTATTTTCAAAGTGTGCCGAGAGACTGCCATCTTTGGTCAAGACTACCCAATTGTCATCGCCAAGTCTGGTACGCCAGTCACCCATCGTCACCATTGGCTCAAGGGCAAGAGCCATCCCTTTCTTCAGCAGGGGACCCTGTCCCGGTAAGCCAAAGTTAGGTATTAGCGGCTCTTCGTGCATCTCCCGTCCAATACCGTGCCCGGTGTACTCACGCACCACCGAATACCCTCTTGACTCAACGTAATGCTGAATCTCCGCCGAAACATCGCCAAGTCTCGCCCCGGCACGAGCCATAGCGATACCAGCTTTAAGGGCACCTTCAGCAGCTTCAATCAACTGTTTCGCCTCCTGGCTAATGTTACCCACACCTATTGTCAGCGCCGCATCCCCCTGAAAACCCTTAAAAATAACACCAAAATCAAGGGATACAACATCACCCTCGTGCAAAACTCGTTTTCCCGGAATCCCGTGCACTATCTCATCGTTAACTGAGACGCAGAGATTAGCTGGAAATCGGTGATAGCCCTTAAATGAGGGTTTGGCGCCCAGTTTTTTTACCTCTCTAGCCGCGATTACATCTAGCTCCTCAGTCTTCATCCCTGCTCTCACTTGTGATTTTAGCACCTCCAGGACAGTAGCCACCATTCTGCCAGCTTGCCGCATCGTAGCAATCTCCTGGTCTGATTTAATAATGATACTCATCTCCGCCCCGAGCTGGCAAATTCCCCGGAGAGAGCTTTTATTATTCTTTTCTTCACCGTAGCCACATCCCCCACCCCATCTACCTCCACTAGCTTACCGGCTCGAGTATAGTAATCAATAAGGAGAGCCGTCTCCGCAAAATAAACCTTCAAGCGTTTCTTAATCACGGCAACAGCATCATCAGGGCGCTGATACAACTCACCGCCACACTGGTCGCACTTACCCATTATCTTAGGCGAAGAATTCAAGATATGAAATGGGGTTTGACACTGACGGCAAATCCGGCGCCCACTCAAGCGCTCAAGTAACTCCTTTTCTGAGACCTTGATATATATCACCTTATCAACCGCCTTACCTAGCTCAAGCAGGGCTTTATCCAGAGCCTCAGCTTGTTTTAAGTTTCGTGGGAAGCCGTCAAAAATTACTCCAGACTGACAATCCGGAGCTGATATGCGCTCTAAAACCATTCGTATCGTTATCTCATCAGGGACTAACTGCCCCTTCTCCATATAGAACTTAGCCTGTCGGCCCAACTCACTCTCCCCATCTTGTGCCTGTCGAAACAGGTCGCCAGTAGCCAGGTGGGCCAGTTTTAATGTTTCAGCCACTCTAGAAGCTTGGGTTCCCTTCCCGGCACCGGGAGCACCCAGAAAAACAATATACACCTTTTGCTCCTTCTCAGACTTTGAGAAAATCCATTGACCTATTACCAGCTTACGACTCTATCCAGATTTTTTTATATTAAAACTAGCGCTTTCATGCTTCTTATTTAATAAAGCCCTCGTAGTGGCGCATTACCAGTTGTGCCTCCATCTGCTTCATCGTATCTAAAACCACACCAACGACAATAAGCATACCGAAGCTAGATAACTGTATCACCTGGACATTGGTAATCTCTCGAGCTAAGAAGGGCATTACCGCCACTACCGCCAGAAAGAGGGCCCCCGCCCAGGTAATACGGGTAACAACCTGATTAAAATAAGTAGCTGTCTGTTTCCCTGGCCGAATCCCAGGGACAAAGCCCCCCTGCCGTTGCAAGTTATTCGCTAAATCCTGCTGCTGAAAAACCACCATAGTATAAAAGAAGGCAAAAGCAATCACCAAAATAAAAAAAAGTCCCCAGTAAAACAAACCCAGCGGCAGAGCCGCATTAGGATTAAACAGGTTCATAATAGTATTAGCAAAATTAGGGTTAGTCGCCGGACCGGCGAAATAACTGGCAACGATACCCGGGAAGATTACCAGAGACATGGCAAAGATAAGGGGTATCATACCGGCGGTATTTACCCGCAGCGGAATATGGGTTGCCCCTGATTGCCGATACATACGGTTACCCCGAAAGGTAGTGCGGGCATACTGCACCGGAATACGGCGGTGTGCTTCGGTAAAGATAACGATGACGACAACGGTAACTAGAGTGATGAGAACATAAGCCGCCAGACCGCCAAACTGTTCCTTATCCAGGAAACCGCCGCCAATCATTGACGGGATGCCGGCGACAATACCGGCAAAGATAATGATGGAGACACCGTTACCGATACCGTATTCAGTAATAAGTTCACCCAGCCAGACCAGAAAGATAGTGCCCGCCATCAGGGCAAAAACCATCGATATCGTGGGTAATAAGTCAGCACTAGCCACCACTCCCTCACGCCGCAGCAGGACTATCTGACCATAGCCGGAGAGACCAGCCAACGGCACCGTTAGCCAGTGAGTCAGCTGATTAACCTTGTGCTGTCCCGCCTCTCCCTCCTGAGCAAGGGCTTGCAAGCGTGGGATAACCGGCACCATCAATTGTATAATAATTGAGGCCGTGATATAGGGGTAAACCCCCATTGCCGCCACACTAAAGTTCTTCAAGGCACCGCCACTGAACATATCCAGCATACCCAGTAAAGCATTCTGTTCAAATAGATTCTTTAGAGCCACGGTATCTACCCCGGGTAGCGGTACATGAGCGATAAAGCGGAATGCTACCAGAATACCAAGGGTAAAAAGAATACGACCCCTCAAATCAGGCAGATGGAAAGCGTCAATCATCGCCTGAAGGAGACGCGGTCTAGTTTGCTGTGGGGGCATGAGCCACCTCCTCCACACTGCCTCCAGCCGCCTCAATCTTAGCTTTAGCGGCAGCGGAAAACTTGTGCGCCTTTACCAGCAGAGGATAAGCCAGGTCACCCTCAGCCAGAATCTTAACCGGGTAGCCCAGCGATTTCACCAACCCGGTGGCAACCAGTCTTTCCGGGGTTACTTCACTTCCCGCCTCAAAGAGATTAAGCTCGCTTATATTAAGCACGCTATATTCTATCCTGAAAACATTGTTAAAGCCACGTTTCCGCGGCAAACGCTTCTGTAAAGGCAACTGCCCGCCCTCAAAGCCACGCTTAATCTTATGGCCGGCACGAGCCTTTTGTCCTTTACAGCCTCGCCCCGAATAGGTACCATGCCCACTACCATCCCCCCGCCCGACTCGCTTGCCGCTTTTCTTAGAACCAGGAGCCGGGGATAGCTCATTTTGTCTCATCGGCTACCTCCACCTTAACCAAATGCCTCACCTTATTAATCATACCTCTCATTGAGGCTGAATCATTATGGGTAACACTCTGATTTAACCGATGGAAACCCAGAGCCTTCAAGGTTTCCTTCTGGTCTTGATTATAGCCAATACCACTCTTCACC
>JACQOL010000140.1 GCA_016202555.1 Chloroflexota bacterium
AAAGAGGATTTTCTTCAGGTGATAAGAAAGGGTAAGATTCACCGGCGACAGTCAAGCCCTCTGGTTCACTTCGGCAGCACCTGGACAAAGCTAAAGAAATCATTATGAAACTGAGGTGAATGCACGGTCAAGGGGAGTTAGCAAAGGGCGAAGCCGATTCCCGAATAATCTATCCTCATCTTCTGATAAGGAGGGGGGATTAAGTTGGTGAAGCTAATCAAGCCCTATCAGTTTGGCTGGTTATCCACCGGTAGAGATAAGGCAGCCAGAGACCTCCTGACCACGGTATATAACAGCATCCAACGGGGAGAGATTAAGGCTGAGATTGCCTTTGTTTTCTGTAATCGCCAGCCCGGGGAAGCCGAGGAGAGCGATTTATTCATCAAGCTGGTTAAGGATTATCAAATCTCTCTGGTCTGTTTCTCTTCCCAGCAGTTTAAAGATAATGCCAGACGTCAGTCAGGGAGCCTGTCCTCATGGAGGAGCGACTTTGACCGGGAGGTAATAAAACGGTTACAGAGGTTTAGTCCCGACATATATGTTCTCGCCGGTTATATGATGATTATGAGCAAGGAGATGTGCTTGCGATACGATATGATTAATCTTCACCCGGCGGCTCCCGGGGGACCTGCCGGCACCTGGCAGGAGGTAATCTGGCAGCTAATTGCTAATAAGGCTCAGCAAACCGGGTTGATGATGCACCTGGTAACTCCAGAGCTGGACAGTGGACAGGTGGTCGCCTACGCTACTTTCTCTATCAGGGGCAAACCCTTTGACAGATACTGGGAAGAGGTAGCAAAGCATCCCCTTAATGAAATTCAAAAGACCCAGGGCGAGAATAATCCTCTCTTTAAGCTCATTCGTGAACATGGGCTAGCCAGAGAATTCCCGCTAATCATCGCTACCCTGAAGGCTTTTAGCCAAGGTAAAATTAAGGTAACTGTCGATAAAAAGGTAGTTGATGCTGAAGGCAGACCGATAATCGGCTATAATCTAACCGATGAGATTGATGTGGAAGTAAGAGGAAAACTACCATAGTTAACATAATGTGTCATCAATTATGGAGAAGGCTCTTGTATCAAATGTCATTCTGAGGAGTGAAGTGACGAAGAATCTGGGTGAGGGTCTGGTGTGAACACACTCCCCACCCTGAGACCCTTCGTTACACTCAGGGTGACACATAGAAATTCACTTTTGATAGGTTAGAGAAGATTGAAGGGGGTAAGTTAGATTAGTAATTTTATTGCCTTTGACCTTGAAGGTCCACTATCGCCTCAGGATAACGCCTATGACCTGATGAAGCTATTCCCCGATGGCGATAAGCTCTTTGAGGTCATTAGCCGCTATGATGACCTGCTGACACTGGAAGCCAGGGCAGACTATGAGCCCGGAGACACCCTGGCGCTGATTGTCCCCTTTCTAATCTTACACAATATCGCGGAGGCGGATATTACTAGATTAGCTACAAAAGCTACTCTGACCGGTGGCGCCGCCGATCTTATCCATCAGCTTCAGACTGGTGGCTGGAAGACATTTTGCATCACTACCACTTACCAGCAATATGCCTTTCACATCACCCAAAAGCTGGGTATTTACGCTCATAATGTTGCTTGCACACCCTTCCATCTGGATAAATTGCGCATAACATTATCCCCGGCAGAATCACAGTTATTCCAGCAGGCTGAACAGGAAATACTGACCCTGCATCCGCCGGCTGATGATAACCGAATCAAGCAAAGCCTGGATAATTTCTTCCGGCAGAAACTGCTGACCACAGCGATAGGCAGGGCAATAAAGGAGATAAAGCCGGTAGGTGGACGGCGTAAGGTAGCTGCCTTGAACCGATTTGCTGAAGCTCAGAATCAACCTTTGGATAAGTGGGTAGTCATTGGTGATAGTATTACCGATGCCCGAATGCTCAAGACAGTCGAGGCAGCCGGCGGGCTGGCCATTGCCTTTAATGCCAACGAGTATGCCCTGCCCTATGCCACCATGAGCCTGGCTTCTACCTTTCTCAGCGACCTGACCGAGGTGCTTCAGGCGTGGCAGAAAGGTCAGCGAAAAGGGGTAGAAACGATAGTCAAGATGAAAGAGAAAACGGGTGGTAAGGGGGATAGAGGTTACTACCACTGGCTATCCGGTAGAAAAAACATAGAAGAGGTTATTGCCATTCACAAACGAATCAGGCGACTGGTGAGAGAAGAAGCTGGTAAATTGGGGTGAACTTGGGGGTAAAATGATACCAAAATCCTTTATAGTTAGGCTGTGGGCAGACATATTCTTTGTGTTCGGTAAAATATCCCTTTTTGAATTAGTCCGTTGGGTAATTCCGGCCACAAGAAAAAGTAGTCGGTTTGTTGAATGGTGGAGTCTAGCTTATTTAGTGTTCGCGATTGCTCTTCTGGCAATCGGTTCTTTCCCGAGTTTGCGTATTGTAGAGGGAGTGGCTGTTGGGTGGGGTCTGTTTCGGACTTTTGAGGTCTTGATATACCAGATTAATGTATTCCTTTTTGATCAGTATAGGACGGAGAAAGCCGATAAGCCTTATGTAGTAAGGGGCTACCGACGAATTGTGATTCTTCTGTTGCAGAACTACATTGAGATTGTTTTCTGGTTTGGACTATTTTATCATTATTGGAGCTGGGCATTCAAGACTACTGAGTCCTCTCTTAACTCATTTGCTGCCACCTTACACTTTAGCATTATTACAATAACAGGGTTAGGCTCTTCTTCTATTTCGCCTACGCAGACTTGGGGCTATGTTCTTACCTCTATCCAGATGGTAATCGGTTTGTTTATGGTATTGGGTATCCTTGCCAGATTTATAGCTTTGCTCCCAAAACCTGAAACCATGGATGACTCCGAAAAATGAAGTGGGGAGTTAAAGAGGGGCGAAGCCCCTCTTAAGAAATCACCTCCCCCTTCCCCTTGAGAAGGGGAAGGGGGATTAAGGGGGATAGGGTTTAATGAATAACATTGAAGTAGTTGGGCTGGGGGCGCTGAACATGGACCACATCTATAAAGTAGAGCGTATTCTGGGAGACGGGGAGACAGTGGAGCTCAGTCCTAGATACGAAGGAGCAGAACTGGAATTATTAGGTAAATTCCCCGGCGGCTCAGCCGCCAATACTATCTACGGACTGGCTAAGCTAGGAATGAAGACTGGCTTTGTCGGTGTGGTTGGGGACGATGTCGAAGGCAAAATACTGCTCCAGGACTTTGAGAAAGTCGGTGTTGATACCAGCCAAATCAAGATAAAATCAGGTGCAAAAACAGGTTTAGCACAATGCCTCAGCGATAAGCTTAATTTTCGTTCTATCCAGGTTACACCCGGGGCAAATAGCCTGCT
>JACQOL010000139.1 GCA_016202555.1 Chloroflexota bacterium
GCAGTATTTCCTCGCCCGGGCAACGGTATCATAGGACATCTGCAGGATTTCCTCACGGCTTTTCTTGAGGGCATAAAAAAGGTGTATATCCGAAGAGGAGAGAACGATATGAATTCGCGGATGCTCGGCACCTTTAACTGCTTCCCAACTATGGTCGATAGCGTCAAGATTAGCATGGGTAAGAACACAGATGATGGGGGTGCGAATCTCTTTAGCAATCAGCCGGACTGCCTCAAAATCGCCCGGCGAGGTTACCGGGAAGCCAGCCTCGATAATATCAACGTCGAGTTTCTCCAGTTGTCGGGCTATCTCCAACTTTTCCTGGATATTCAGCGACCCCCCCGCCGCCTGCTCCCCATCCCGCAAAGTAGTATCAAATATAATTACTTTATCCACAAGTTTCCTCCTAGGAAAAAATTTCTCTAACCAAACCTGCTTATCCCCCTCTCTGTAATATCAAGAGAGGGGCTGGTAAGGATGAGATTATTTTCCCCTAGAAAGCAAATTCTTTTATACAATATAGTTACTTCCTTTTATTTCTCTTCTCCCAAATACCGGGTTACTTCTTCAGCCAGGGCATCATCTGACGTAGCTCAGCACCTACCTCTTCAATGAGGTGCTCACTTTCCCGTCGCCTTAAGGCGTTAAAGACGGGACGCCCGGCCTGATTTTCCAGTATCCATTCCTTGGCAAAAGTCCCGTCCTGAATTTCCGACAGGATTTGCTCCATTTCCCCTTTGACCATATCATCAATAACCCGTGGTCCCCGGGTATAATCGCCATATTCAGCGGTATCGCTCACCGAAAAGCGCATATAGCTCAGACCACCCTGATAAATCAGGTCGATAATCAGTTTGAGTTCGTGAAGGACCTCAAAATAGGCTATTTCAGGCTGATAGCCAGCTTCAACCAGCGTCTCAAAGCCAGCTTTTATCAGTGAGGTAACCCCTCCGCAAAGCACTGCTTGCTCGCCGAAGAGGTCGGTTTCCGTCTCTTCAGCGAAGGTGGTCTCAATTACTCCGGCACGGCTGCAACCGATGCCTCTGGCATAAGCCAAGGCGATATCTATTGCCTGACCTGAGACATCCTGATGAACCGCCACAATAGCGGGTGCCCCCTTACCCTCAGTATAAACCTGTCTCAGCATATGACCGGGGCATTTAGGAGCTATCATGCTGACATCAATGTCGGGTGGTGGGGTAATTTGTCCGTAATGAATGTTAAAACCGTGGGCAAACATCAGCGTTTTGCCGGCGGTGAGCTCCTTTTCAACAGACTGATAATATATCTCCCGCTGCGATTGGTCAGGTGCCAGCATCATAATAATATCTGCCTGCGCCGCCATATCAGCTACGGTGGTTACCTTTAAACCTTTACTTTTAGCGTCCTTCCAGCCTTTGCTGCTTTCCCGCAAACCAACTATTACCTGGCAGCCGCTCTCTTTGAGGTTCAGGGCGTGGGCATGGCCCTGACTGCCGTAACCGATAACACCGATTACCTTGCCTTCAAGCAGTTCCGGGTTACAATCGCTATCATAATATATCGTCGCCATCGTCTTCTCCTCTCCTTTATTATCTAATTAGATTACTGCACTTACTAGAGGAATTCAACCTTTACTCTTTTTGGGTACGAGAAACGGTTGACTCCTTTTCTACCTGAAGCAGGCTTGTTCCTCCTCTGGTTAAAGCGATACGACCAGTCCTGGCTAATTCCCGAACTCCAAAACCACGCAGTAAATTAAATAGGGAATCGATTTTTTCCTCATCCCCGGTAACTTCCACGGTGACCGAATCAGGGCTAACATCGACGATATGTGCCCGGAAGATGTCCACAATTTGCATAATCTCACTGCGGGTGGCAGCAATGGCTTTTACTTTAATTAGTGCCAGTTCTCGGGCAACCAGGTCAGCCCCGCTAATATCAGACACCTTAACGACATCGACAACCTTTTCCAACTGCTTTCTAACCTGCTCGACCGAAGAGGTTGCCCCATCAACAACAATGGTCATCCGAGATAAGTGAGGAGTTTCGCTATGCCCGACGGCGATGCTCTCAATATTAAAGCTACGTCGCCGGAAAAGACTGGCAACTCGATTTAACGCCCCAGGCTTGTCCTCTACCAGAGCAACCAGGGTATGCTTCGTGGCTACCATAGCGTTACCTCTTTTCTACTTTGATTTTAGGTTCCTCAATAACCTCGCTTAAAGCTGCTCCAGGCGGCACCATCGGGTAAACATTCTCTTCCGCTTCCACCACAAAATCAATCAGGAAAGGACCTGGCTCAGCCATCGCCCGCTCAATCGCCGGGATGACCTCTTCCTTACTCTTGACTCTTAAGGCTGGAATCCCGTATGCCTCAGCCACTTTAACATAGTCCGGTCCGCTGAGCGGGGTGGCAACATAACGTTTTTCATAAAAAAGCTCCTGCCACTGCCTTACCATTCCCAGATAGCCGTTATTAATAATCGCTATCTTGATGGGTAGTTTTTCCTGGGTTATGGTGGCCAGCTCTTGAATCGTCATCTGAAAACTGCCATCGCCATCAATACACCATACCGTGTCATCAGGACAACCTATCTGTACCCCGATGGATGCCGGCAGTCCAAAGCCCATCGTACCTAATCCACCTGATGAAATCAGGCTATTCGGCTTATTATACCAGTAGTGCTGGGCAGCCCACATCTGGTTCTGCCCGACTCCGGTAACAATAGTTGCCTCACCCCTGGTTACTTCATATATCTGGCGGATAACATACTGGGGCAGTAGCCCTTTACTTTCTCTAATAACGATTGACGGGTGTCCTTTTCGCCAGTCGTCAAGCTGTCCCACCCAATCAATATGCTGTGCAGGAGTAACCAGCTTATTTAATTCTTTCAGGACAACCTTCACATCACCGACGATAGGCACATCAACACGCACGTTCTTACCAATTTCAGCCGGGTCAATATCAATATGAATAATACGGGCATTAGGGGCAAAGCCACTCACCCTGGAGGTAGCCCTATCGTCAAACCTCATCCCGATAGCGATAATAACATCAGCGGTATCAACTGCCATATTAGCGTAAGCCATACC
>JACQOL010000142.1 GCA_016202555.1 Chloroflexota bacterium
GGAGCACAATCAGGGCGACCTGTTTCAGGTAGGTTGACTTGCCGGCCATATTGGGACCGGTAAGAATAATCAGCTGGGCGTCATCATTGGACAGGTAGACATCGTTGGGAACAAAACTGCTATCAACCAGTCGTCTCTCCACGACCGGGTGGCGTCCTTCTTTGATAACTATCTCATTACCCGTAGTCAGCTCCGGGCGAACATAACTATAGCGCACGGCGACCTCCCCCAGGCTGGAGAGGGCATCCAGATTAGCCAGGGCATTGGCGACGGCTAAAATAGGCTCGCTGGCGGCGGCAACCTGCTGGCAGACCCGTTGAAAGAGATTAGCCTCCAACTCACTAATCCGGTCGCGGGCATTCAGAATCAGCGACTCATACTCCTTTAGCTCCGGGGTGAAGTAACGCTCCCCATTGGTGAGTGTCTGCTTACGGATGTAGGTTTCGGGCACTTGAGGTAAATTAGAGTTAGAGACCTCAATATAGTAACCGAAGACCTTGTTATAGCCTACCTTGAGCGACTTAATGCCGGTTTTCTCTTTTTCTTGATGTTCCAGGTTAGCCAGGTATTGACGGGCGTTGTGAGATACCAATCGCAGGCTATCCAGTTCCTCAGCGAAACCCTGCCTGATAACATTACCTTCGCCCAGGCTGGAGGAGGGTTCATCAGCAATCGCCTGCCCAATCAAATCAACCACCTCCGGGCAGGGTTTAAGCTCATCCTTCAGCCAGCCGAGTGGATTATCATTACTATCACTCCAGATTACTTTAATTAGCTCAGGGAGCATTTCCAGGCTGTGCCTCAGGGCGACCAGTTCACGAGGGTTAGCGATATTGTTCCTGACACGGTTAATCAGTCGCTCAAGGTCAGCCATCTTGCTCAGCAAGGTTATTGTCTGATTACGAGCCAGGGTATTAGTGTAGAACCAGCTAATGGCATCCTGGCGCTTCACCAGTTCGGTAATATCAAGCTGGGGCTGACCCAGCCACCGCCTTAATAACCGGGCCCCCATAGCAGTTTTGCTCAGGTCAATCACTGACAGCACCGAGCCATCGGCAGTTCCCAAGCGGGTATTACGGAAAAGCTCCAGGTTAGTCTGGGTTTGCTCATCAAGGGCCATAAATAAATCGGTAGAGTAGGTGGACAGCCGGGTCAGTTGTCCCAGAGCCCCTTTTTGTGTCTCCTTAACATAGTGGATAATGGCACCGGCGGCTCGTACTGCCAGTGGTAAATTGGCACAACCATAGCCGTCAAGGGTAGCCACCCCGAAATGGTCGAGCAGTGCTTGCCGGGCTATCTCCAGTTCAAAGCGATAGTCATCAAGGCGGGTTAGCGGGGCGGACACTTTCCAGCCCGGTAGCTCAGCACTATTGGCGGCGATGATTTCCGATGGCTTTAACCTTTCCAGTTCGGGAAGTGCCCGTGAGAGGGGTAGCTGGGTAGTGGCAAACTCGCTGGTAGTGATATCCACATAGGCGATGCCGACCTCGTCATCACCTAAAACCAGGCTGGTGAGGTAGTTGTTTCGCTTGCTATCGAGAAGGCTAGGCTCAACCACGGTGCCCGGGGTTACCACGCGGACGACATCACGCTCCACAATTCCTTTAGTCTCACCAGGCTGAGTAAGTTGCTCACAGATAGCCACTTTATAACCGCGATTGACCAATCTGGACAGATAGTTATCCAGGGCATGATAGGGGATGCCCGCCATCGGCACCCGGTACCCCTTACCCATCCCCCTGGAGGTGAGGACAATCTCAAGCTCTTTGGCAACTATTCTGGCATCCTCATCAAAGGTCTCGTAGAAATCCCCCAAACGGAAGAGGACAAGCGTCTGAGGGTATTGTCGCTTAATCCTGAGGTATTGCTGCCGGATGGGGGTTGCGTCTTCTTTCATGGCTAACCTATTCTACTAGAGTTTTAGACTAAAAAGAAAGATAGCCATAAAAAGTGATTAAAACTTAGCGGCACTGCACAGGCTATTTTGTTATCGGAAACCAGCTATTTGTAGAAGGGCAAAAAAAAGTACTTAGTTAGAAGTAGAGCGCTTCCTCCTGCCACCAGTGCTACTACTACACCGCCAAGAGTGGCTTTAAGCCCTATCTTGCGTATCGTTGAAATTTTTACCTTAAAACCGATGGCGGCAAAGGCCCAAGCCAGAAGGAAACTAACGGCTGGCGTTAAGTAACTGCTATTTAAGGAGAGCCACTGGTCACGGATAGCTAACTGCTCAAGTCCAAAGTGCACAAAGGTGAAGATAACGAAGAACACGGCGAACCATGGGATGGCCAGCTTAACCTGTCCGGCTTCCGTCTCACCAGAAAATCTACGGCACACCAGTTGGCTGAAAAATACCATTGGGCCAATCATAAGTATACGTATAAATTTAGCAGACGCGGCAATGGAAAGAGCCCCATCTATCTGACTCGCCGCCGCTATCACCTGAGCTGCTTCATGCACGCCCGTTCCCGTCCACATACCATAGGCAATAGCATCCTTACCCAACCACGGAACAAGTGGCCCGGTAAATAGCAAGGGATAGGTAAACATGGCCACTAGCCCAAAGAGTGTAATCGTTGCTACGGCTAGCCCCATTTCCTCAGCTTTAGCCCGAATAGCCGGCCCAATAGCTGCAATTGCCGAAGCCCCGCAGATGCTAGTACCTACTCCCAGCAGCACCGCTAGGGAACTGCTCAGCCTGAGGACGTAACGACAGAACACAAAGCCAAATATGAAGACAAAGGTAAGATTAATAAGGACGGTAGCAATACCCACTCCACCTAACTTCGCCCACACCGCAGCACTTATCGTGAGCCCGAGAAGAGCAATAACCCAGCGCAGTAGCCGACCGGAAGAGAAATCAATCCCTACTGAGAACCGGCCGCGGGTAAGTACGGGAAACAGATTACCGGCGATTATAGAATAGATGAAAGCCCCCAAGAGAGCACTGAATTTGAGCCAGGTACCCTTGAGAAACCACCAGGTAACGAAGGCAATCGCAGCAAAGACCAGGGTCAATAAAAGACCTGGAAGCAGGTCTCCAGCTCGCCTTTTCCAGGTGCTAACATTTACGACTTCACTCATATCTATGCATTATTTTACTCACTTTATGACCTTCCGGTTACCCGGGTAAGTTACTTTTCTGCGATGGTGATGCTGATGATAGTATCACCCGACACAATCTTCTTGAGAACATCCATACCCGATACTAGCTGTCCGAATACGGAGTGCACACCATCGAGGTGGTGCTGGGGAGAATAGGTAATGAAAAACTGGCTGCCATTGGTATTAGGTCCGGCATTAGCCATCGATAGCGCCCCGGTAACATGGGTATGCTGGCTACTGAATTCGTCGGCAAAGGAGTACCCTGGGCCACCGCTACCAGTTCCGGTGGGGTCGCCTCCCTGAGCCATAAAATCGGGGATGACGCGGTGGAAGGTCGTCCCATTATAGAATCCCTCGCCGGCGAGGAAGACAAAGTTATTGACTGTTATCGGGACATCGCTGGCGAATAGCTCCAGCACCAGGTCGCCTTTATTGGTTTTAATGGTGGCCGTGTATTGCTTACTGGTATCAATTTTCATTGGTGGGGGTGCCGAGTAGGTTTTGCGCTTTGGTGCTCCTCCGGCACATGAGGTCGCCAGCAGGGCTACCAGCACCAGAGCGATGCTGGCGATGCGGAATAGTCTTTTAGTGTTCATCAATCGGCTCACTCCTTTCTTTTGACGCTAGTCTACCCCTTTCCGAGATTTGAAGCAAGCCCTGGAGATACTGGTTCTGTTTGCATTTAGTTGATGCCACTGTCATTGCGAGAAGCGTAGCGACGTGGCAACCAGGGGAACGGGTTATCCCCACCTAGATTGCTTCGCCTCCGCCTGCGGCGGATGGTCTCGCAATGACATCACCAACCATAACCAAATAGTACCAGGATACTTTTTGAGTCTAAAATAAC
>JACQOL010000143.1 GCA_016202555.1 Chloroflexota bacterium
CTTGAGAGAAATTGTTTCGGATTTTAAAGCGCCTTATATTCTCTGCGAGCCCCCTTTATGTCATTTGCAAGAAATGAGTTCTTTGCCAAGTTTGATGCAAGTTATTTCTGAAAAGAAAATTGTTGTGGGGATGAACCAGCAATATGCGATTCTTTATGAAAAACTTAAAGAACTACAACCTGATAAAGAGACCTTTGAAAGAATAAGATTGATTCTAAATGACATTTGGAGAAAAAAGGTTCAATTAGACCCTCTGACTTTAGCCGTCTATTTTGTCTATAATTTTAATTTATCCTATGGCCCCGCTTTTATGGGCTGGTCGTCCGATATTTATCTAGATGAGACAAGATATAAAAGAATGATAGAAAAGATTAGGGATTTTGAGGCGAAAAATCTGCAAGTAGAATGTGCCGATTTCCGGGGTGTGATTAAAAATCACCCCGGCGACTTTCTTTATTGTGACCCTCCTTATTATATCGGAGAAGGCTCAAAAATGTTTAAAGGAATCTATCCGATGAGGAATATTCCTGTTCATCATAATGGATTCCCCCACGACATTCTAAGAGACCTGCTAAGAAATCATAGGGGGGGTTTTATTCTCTCCTATAATGACTGCCCGACAATAAGGGAATATTACCGAGAGTTTCAGCAATTCTTCCCGAGCTGGCAATATACAATGGGGCAAGGCGAAACCAGAATCGGGAAAAACAGAATGGAAAATGGCGATAATCACATAAAGGAGTCTTACGAAATAATAGTTTATTGCCCACCTTGCGATAGAGCTAAAGCTGGAATTTGTTAGTAGCTTTTCCGTATGTGATAAGGTTCTCGTCGTCTTCTGGACTGAATGTTTGACTCAGGTACTTTCATCCCTCAAAAAGGGATACACTTTAAATATCCAGATTGGTGACGCTCTTGGCGTGGGCCTGGATGAAGGCTTTACGCGGGGGGACTTCTTCCCCCATTAACATACGGAATATCTGGTCAGTCTTGGTGGCATCCTCTACGTTGACCGCGAGCAGGGTACGGGTCTCCGGGTTCATCGTCGTTTCCCAGAGTTGTTCGGCGTTCATTTCACCCAGACCCTTATAACGCTGTAATGTTACTCCCGACCTATCTGATGTTTTCTCCAGTAATTCAACAAGTTTATACCAAGGAACATCATTGCCTATTTCTCTTTTGTTCTTAAGAATGGTATAGGACTTTCCCTTAACAAAGTCTTTAACCTTAGGATAAGCGACAAGGCACCTGTGAAGTATTGGATTTTCAAAAAGTTGTTTCTCAATTCTTAATTTACTTTCTTTGAGGTTTACGTCTACAATGTATTCGTTTTTCCCTGGGTCTAAATCCGTTCTGACATGATATCCTAATTTCAGAAACCAATTGCTGATTTCCTGTGCGTTTTTCAGCGTGGAAAAAGCAATTCGGTAAAAAGACTCATCTTTCTGTAGAAGAATCTCGCTTATCTCCGCTGGTATGCCCATTTCTTCAAATTTACTTAGTCCCTCTTGGTAGTCCCTAAGTGAATTCACAAGGTCATATAACATTGCCCCAGTTAGTTTGATTGCTCCATCTTTTGAATGAGCAGAGACGTTTTCGAAAGGCCTCTTTTTAAAAAAGTTGTCCAGTCGTTCATCCGAATATATCCACTCCTCCGTTTTTCCTATGGACACTTTGTAGAGAGGGGGCTGGGCAATAAAGAGGTGCCCCTGGTTGATTAGCTCCGCCATATGACGGAAAAAGAAGGTAAGCAGCAGAGTGCGAATATGTGAGCCGTCAACATCAGCATCACTCATCAGGATAACCCGGTGATAGCGGAGTTTAGAGAGGTCGAAATCCTCATCGATACCGGTGCCCAGTGCCGTAATGATGGTGCGGATTCCTTCATAGGCTAGCATCTTATCTATCGGTGCCTTTTCTACATTGAGCACTTTACCCCGCAGGGGTAGAATTGCCTGGAAGTTACGGTCCCGACCCTGCTTGGCTGAGCCGCCGGCCGATTCTCCCTCTACCAGATATAGCTCACAGTGGGACGGGTCTTTGTCCGAGCAATCAGCCAGTTTACCGGGAAGGGTGCCGGAGAGTAGTCCGCTTTTCTTAACGATTAAATCACGTGCCTTGCGGGCGGCTTCTCTGGCTCTGGCGGCGAGCAGGCACTTATCGATAATTTTTTTCAGGTCGTCCGGGTGCTCCTCAAGGTAGAGTGATAAACCCTCGCCGATGGCAATCTCTGTGATGCCTTTGATTTCCGGGTTACCTAATTTGGCCTTAGTCTGCCCCTCAAACTGCGGTTCAGGGAGCTTAACGCTGATAACCGCGGTGAGACCCTCTCTAACATCCTCACCGGTCAGGTTGGGGTCATCCTCTTTGATTAGATTGTTTTTGTGGGCGTAGTCGTTGAGAACCCGGGTCAGTGCCGTGCGGAAGCCGGTGAGGTGACTGCCCCCATCAATAGTATTGACACAGTTAGCAAAACTGAAGATGGTTTCGGTGAAGCCATCATTATACTGCAGTGCTGCTTCAACGGTGGTGCCGTTGACCGCTTTTGAGAGGTAGATGGGTTGCTGATGGCAGACTACCCGCTTTCGGTTAATGTGGCGCACGAAGCTGATGATTCCACCCTCAAAGTAGAAGGTCTGTTCGGTATCTTTTGCTTCATCCCTGAGGCTTATTTCCAGTCCTTTGTTCAGGTAAGCCATCTCCCGTATCCGCTCACTCAGGGCATTAAAATCATACTTGATTTTACCGAATATCTCCTCATCGGCAAGGAAGGTGGTGGTGGTGCCGGTGCCGCTGGTTTCACCAATCTCAGTTACCTTATTCTGGGGGATACCCTGCCGATATTCCTGCTCGTAAATCTTGCCGTCACGCTTGACATCAACTTTGAGCCAGGCGGAAAGGGCATTGACTACCGAGGCACCCACTCCATGTAAACCACCGGATATCTGGTAAGTCTTACCCCCAAATTTGGCCCCGGCGTGCAGGATGGTCATGACGGTTTCCAGGGCCGAGATATTGGTAGTGGGGTGACTCTCTACCGGGATGCCGCGTCCGTTGTCTTCAACCCTGACTGCCCCATCAGCTAGAAGAGAAACGGTGATTTTGGTGCAATAGCCGGCCATGGCTTCATCAATGCTATTGTAGGTAATTTCGTAGATGAGATGGTGCAGCCCGCGCTGGTCGGTGCTACCGATGTACATACCCGGCCGCCGGCGTACCGCTTCCCGACCACCGAGGACCTGAATATCCTCAGCAGTATATTCGTTATTTACGGTTGCTGAAGATGTATCCTGTGTCATGGCTAATTATTTCCCCCTGGTTGTTGCAGGGAAAGGGAGGGAAATGGGTGGGTTGAGATAGATAGGTGTTGGGTATGCTGAAGTGAAGGGTGGTAAGCCACATCTAAGGGCAGTAGACAGAGTGATAGAGTAGTCATTTGTCGTATTATAGCATAATTTAGCTACAAAGGGAAGTTGTTGAAAACCACCTCCCTTTGTGCTACGATATGCTGGTATTTTCTTCATAGCTTCAGCTCATCGGCTAAACCAGGCAGCATTAGAGTAGTTATTTGTTTTTTGGTAATAGAGAATGGACTGTTGACAACCAGTCTATTGCTATGCTAGACTCTAGTTTTGTTGTCAAGAGATTCGGAAAACGACTGATAGTTTGTAACTCGGTGTTTAATCTGTCAGTATGTTAATGGGTGAGCCTCGACTCATCCATTTCAATTGTGCAGGATGGGGGAAGAAGTAGCAGCGGCAATACAGCTTGCAGTACGGGGCAAGCTGAGTCTTTTCAAGAGAGATTGCCTGAAATAGGGGAAAATATGCCAACAATTAACCAGCTTGTTCGTAAAGGACGTAAGAAGCTTAATAAGAAAACTACAACGCCGGCATTGCGCTTTGTTTATAATACTTTGAAGAACAGGACGACGCAGGGTAAAGGTTCTCCGCAAAAGCGGGGGGTTTGTATTCAGGTAAAGACGACCACCCCGAAGAAACCTAATTCCGCATTGCGTAAGATAGCCAGGGTAAGGCTAACTAATGGGATAGAGGTAACGGCTTATATCCCTGGTGAAGGGCATGAGTTGCAGGAACATTCCGTAGTCCTCATCCATGGAGGACGCGTAAAGGACTTACCTGGTGTGCGTTATCATATTATCCGGGGGGC
>JACQOL010000141.1 GCA_016202555.1 Chloroflexota bacterium
AGTTTTTGAAACTGTGAGGGCAGAGTGAGTACTTTCAGGGGTAACTTAAAAGAATGGCGGGAATATATGGGTGAGGAAAAAGGTGCCTGTTTTTTGTGTGGTATTCAGTTCGAGCCTTCCGAGCATGTCGTCCACTGGACAGGGAACGGAGGCCCCAGGCTTGATAAGCTTCCATTTATTCCTGATGACCCTCTATCGCTACTTATTGTTGATGCCTTAGTAAAGCGGTCTAGCTTTTCACCGGCATTTGATATTTTCCTTCATCCTGTTTGTATGCCCGCCTTCAGCCGAAGGATTTTAGATAATTGGGAATGGTTCCATCAGCACTTTCCTGGCATTTTTTGAAAGTCTGGCCTAATGAATGGGTATCGGGTTAATCTTTAAAATGATACCCCGGTTATTTGTTTCTTACCCTCTCTTCCCTGTTAAACATTCCTAGCCTGATGTGTTTAGTTTCACCGGCTCACTCTATTGTTAAGCTGGTTTCCTGTGCCGAGATAGAGTATAATCTTTGCCGAAGGTCAGCGGTAGAGAGGGAGAGAAAGTTGCAATGACAATTGCTAAGTTACCGGAGCGCATCGTTAGACTTGATGAGCTTGCTCACAACTTGTGGTGGAGTTGGAATGAAGAGGCTCGTCGCTTGTTTCGTGCTCTTGATTACCCTCTCTGGAGAATAACGATGCACAACCCGGCTCAACAACTGCGCCGAGTTAGTTTCGATACATTACAAGCGGCGGCTACTGACCCGGCTTTTCTCAAACTATATGATTCCGTAATGTCTACTTTTGATACTGAGATGTCGTCTTCAACTAATTGGGTGAACACCAACTACCAAAGTCTGCTGCGTAGTCCCATCGCCTATTTTTCAATGGAGTTTGCCATCCATAATTCCTTGCCTATTTATGCTGGTGGGTTAGGCATTCTGGCTGGCGATATCTGTAAGGAATCCAGTGAATTAGGTCTGCCCATGGTTGCTGTTGGCTTTATGTACCCTCAAGGATACTTTCACCAGAATATTGCTCCCAACGGCTGGCAGGAAGAGGTCTACCGCCGACTTGATTTTGATGATGCACCAATTAAGCAGGTTCTTTCCCCGGCCGGTAGTAAAGTTGTGGTTAATCTTCAAATAGGTGATTTCGCTTTAGCTATCGGGGTTTGGCAGGTACTGGTTGGTCGTACTACTGTTTATTTGCTAGATACTAACCTTGAGCAAAATCCGCAGAGCCATCGGCAGCTGTGGTCGCGCCTATATATTGCTGATCGGGAGTCGCGTTTACAGCAAGAAATCATACTGGGAATTGGCGGGGTGCGTGTCTTGCGAGCCCTCAATATTAACCCTGCGGTCTGGCATGCCAACGAAGGACATACCGCCTTTATGATGCTGGAACGCCTCCGGGAAGAGGTGACCAAAGGGGCAAGCTTCGCTGAAGCTTTGGGTCGGGTGCAGGCGACAACCGTATTTACTACTCATACACCGGTGATGGCTGGTCACGATGTCTTCACGGCGGAACTGATGGTAAAATACTTCAGTGATTTTTGGAAATCCCTGGGGATTGAGCGAGAGGCATTCTTACAACTGGGCAGTCAAGACGGCTCTCCAACTCAAACCTTCAATATGACCGCAGCTGCTTTGAGAATGGCTAATCAGCGTTGTGGTGTGAGTCAGTTGCATGGAAAAGTAACCCGCCAGATGTGGCATAGTCTTTGGCCGGAGATTCCCGAAGACCGGGTGCCGATATCGTCCATAACTAATGGTATCCATGTGCCTTCCTGGGTGGCTCCAGAACTGTATCATCTTTTTGAAGGGTATCTGGCAAAGGACTGGATAAAGGAACATGATGACCCTCAGCTCTGGCAGAGACTGGACGACATTTCTGATGAGGAGCTATGGTCAGTACGGCGGCTCTTAAAGCTAAAGCTGATAGCCATGCTTCTGGAACACAACCAGGACCACTGGGCTCACGGCCGGGTAACCGCTGAGCAGGTGCTGACAATGGGTGCCTTGCTTGATGATAATGCCCTGACCATTGGTTTCGTGAGGCGCTTTACTGAATACAAGAGGCCATTACTCATATTCCGGGACATCGAGCGTCTTAAAAAGATTGTTAAAAACCTCTGGTATCCCGTTCAAATAATCTTTGCCGGTAAGTCTCATCCCACCGATGCTCAATCTAAGCGCCTGCTTCAGCAAGTCTACTCTCTGGCTGGTGACCGCGATTTTCAGGGTCGAATCGTCTTTGTTGAAGATTACGATATGCATATAGCTCGTTATCTGGTGCAGGGAGTGGATGTCTGGCTGAATACGCCACGGCGTCGGCAGGAGGCCTGCGGTACCAGCGGTATGAAAGCCTCCTTAAATGGCGTCCTTCATTTGAGTGTTCCTGACGGATGGTGGCTTGAGGGCTATAATGGCAATAACGGTTGGTCAATCGGTGGTGACCTTGAGCCACTTAATCCCGAGGAAGAAGATGAGGTGGATGCCGAGTCCCTCTATCGCCTGTTAGAAGAGGAGGTTGTCCCTCTCTACTACCGCCGTGACCGCAGAGGTGTGCCCGAGGGCTGGATTCGTCTGGTCAGGGAGGCAATTCGTTCTATTGTGCCTGTTTTTTGTGCCCGGCGCATGCTTAAAGAATACACCGAACGACTCTACCAGCCTGCCGCTCAATCGTCCCCAGTAATTGACCGGCGCTAGCTATCAGGTAGAGCATTGACAGCGACTATCACCCAAGTCTGTGGCTCCTTAAGCATCTCTTTGAGTTTCCGATTTCTGTCTCAAGTTTTGAAGCATATCATCGCCAGAGGTGGCAAGGTGATTTCCAGTGAATAAGGACGTCCGTGGGCTGGCATCTGGGAAGCTTCCAGTTTTACCGGGTTACCTTGACCACTGCCCCCATATTCTTTAGCGTCGCTGTTTAATCGCTCTTGCCAGAAGCCATCATGCGGGACACCCACCCGATATTGGAAGTAAGTCATAGGGGTGAAGTTACATACTACCAGTAAAATGTCATCAGGAGACTTTCCTTTGCGGGTAAAGCTAATAACGCTCTGCCGGGTATTGTTAGCATCAATCCATTCAAAGCCCGCCGGGTCGTAGTCTAGCTCATAAAGTAGTGGCTCACTTCGGTAGAATTGGTTGAGAGTCTGCACCCACTGCTGTAATTCGGCATGTCGCTGGTGCTGGAGCAAATGCCAGTCAAGGCTACCATCATGATGCCACTCTTGCCATTGGCCTAATTCCGAGGCCATAAAGAGTAATTTCTTCCCAGGTTGGGTGTACATATACCCCAGCAGCAGCCTTAAATTAGCAAACTTCTGCCAGTCATCGCCAGGCATTTTGCCGAGTAGTGAACCCTTGCCGTGAACCACCTCATCATGAGAAAGGGGCAGAATAAAGTTTTCGGTAAAGGCATAAAGCATGCGAAAGGTTAAATCATTGTGGTGGTATTGCCGATATATCGGGTCACGGGACATGTAGCGCAGGGTATCGTGCATCCAGCCCATATCCCATTTCAGACCGAAGCCTAAACCACCGGCATATGTTGGCCGTGAGACCATCGGCCAGGCAGTTGATTCTTCGGCAACTGTCTGCACATCAGGATAGTGTTGATAGACTGCTTCGTTAAATCGGCGCAGGAAAGCGACCGCCTCCAGATTTTCCCTGCCTCCATATTTATTAGGAGTCCATTCTCCTTCCTTTCGAGAGTAGTCTAAATAG
>JACQOL010000169.1 GCA_016202555.1 Chloroflexota bacterium
AAAAAACAAACCGTAAAGAATAAGCCAAAATTCAACACACTGATATACAAAAATGAGGATAAATAAGCTCTGAACCATCTCTACCAAATTCGGAGGCGGGTCGTACGTAGTACTAATCAGGCTTATGCCTATTTTCTCTATGAGAAGGGGAAGCTCCTGAGGCCGGTGGCGGAGCAGCGCCTGAAGACAATTTTTGAAGCTACCGAGTTGGGCTCCGGTTTTAATATCGCCATGAGAGACCTGGAAATCAGGGGCGCCGGCAATCTGCTCGGGGTGAGACAGAGCGGTCATATCAGCGCCGTTGGCTTTAACCTTTATTGCCAGCTGCTGGCCCAGGCGGTTGAGGAGCAAAAGGCGAAACTGACCGGGTCACCAGTAGCCAAGCTAAAAGCATCACCGCTGCCGGCACCGAGTATCGCTCTGCCATTACCTGCCTTCATCCCTGAAGAGTATGTTGCCGACCTCACTACGCGGCTTGGGTTATATCAGAAACTGATGAAGCTGGAGAATGTTGAGCAGGTAACGCCTTTGGAGCAGGAATTCAGCGACCGTTTTGGTCCGCCACCCCAGGAGGTAAAGAACCTGCTCTATGCCGTTAAAATAATAACGCTGGCGGCTAAAGCAGGTATTGAGTCCATCTCCACCGAGGAGGGTGAAATCATCTTAAGACGGTTTGCCGGTATGCACTTTGGCAGACAAAAACTTGAGCCTTATTTAAGGAGCTTGAGATACCCAGTTGGTAGCCTTCATCTGGATGCCCTCCAGCTCCGCCTCAACTCCAAACGACTGGGTAAAGACTGGCAAACGGTTCTGGAAGAGGTAGTAGGGAGAGTAGAGTGATATAATTCGCTTAAAGCTAGTAATAATTATTGAGTGAAAGGAAGGTTAAGACAAAGAATGAAAAATGAAGAGACGCCAGCCAGCGAGGAAAGGCGGGTAGCCCAGGTTGTGAGGCTCACTGACTTAGCCAGTTACCAGAAGGGTGCCGTAGTGAGTCGGGCAGTCATCGATAAGAAAACCGGAACAGTAACCCTTTTTGCTTTTGATGAAGGGCAGGGCTTAAGTGAACACACGGCCCCGTTTGATGCCCTTGTTTATCTTCTTGATGGTGAAGCAGAAATTTCTATTTCCGGTAAGGTTTTTCACTTAAAGGAAGGCGAGATGATTATCATGTCTGCCAATCAGCCCCATTCCCTGAAGGCAACCAGTAAATTTAAGATGATGCTGATAATGATACGTTAGTGGGGAAGATTGTAAGGCTGGATGATGTAATGAGGAGTGTGGGGGTGAAAGAGTAGGTTCAGGATGTTCGGCTTGACAATATCTGAAATTCATAATATAGTAATCTTGTAATATACTAGGAGAGATAGGTGAGAATTGCCAGGACGGCAAGGTTTAAGAAGGCCTGGGGACAACTAACCACAGTGGAGAAAGCATTAGCCCGAAAGGCGATTACCAATCTCGCAGCAAATCTTCGCTATCCGGCTCTTAGAGTCAAGAAGATTAAAGGGACTGAGAATATCTGGGAAGCCAGAGCAAGCTTATCGTTGAGGATAACTTTCCAGATTAATGGAGAGGTGATTATTCTCCGTAATATTGGACGTCATGATACGACTCTACAGCGTCCGTAGAGAACTACGGGGAAGCGTAGGGAATTGTATGGAGGTAAGGGATGACTACATATACTAAAGTTACCAGGCACGGGCAGGTAACCCTACCGGCTTCTGTTCGCAGGAAGCTTGGCATACAGGAAGGAGACCTTATTGAGGTTGTGGTGGATAATGATAAGGCTGTGCTGTTGCCTAAGAAACTTATTGATAGTAGCCAGGCTTACTTCTGGACGAAGGAATGGCAAGAGGCAGAAAAGGAAGCCAGTGATGACATTGAGGCCGGAAAGGTTAAGGCTTTTGATACCGCCGAAGAGCTAATAAAGGATTTGGGCTAAGCATAGGTTTATTCCAACTCCTTCTTCACCCTAAACGTCTTGGTAAAGACTGGCGAAGGTGCTGGAAGATATAATAGAGAAATTACATAACATGGTATAATGTAATAAGGCAGTCCTGTGGTCAAGAGAAGAAGAACAATCTATTCTCATAAACTTGAGCTTATTCGTAGCTCAGGTGAGGCTGCCCTTGCCGCAATCCAAATATATAATAACCCGCTTATTACTTTCAAAACTGAAAACTTCATCGTGCTTATGATTATTGCTTGGACATACCTTCTGCATGCGTACTATAGAGCAAAGCGAATTGAATATCGTTACTACGAGATGAGCCAGAACAAGAAACGACGAACCTTCGTCAGACTGGACGGACAATATAAGTATTGGGAATTATCCAGATGCCTTAATGTGGAGGCTTGCCCACTTGATAAGGATACCAAGAATAACCTTCTGTTTTTAGTGGGGCTTAGGAATCAGATTGAGCACAGCAGAGCAATAGAACTAGATACTTATCTATCGGGTAGGTATCAGGCTTGTGCATTGAATTATAATCATTATTTAAAGACTTTGTTCGGAAGCAAGTACGAACTTGATGAATACTTGACATATAGTATTCAATTTGCGGAGATTAGCGACCAACAAGCCTCGGTTATCGCAGAAAGTGAAGCAAGAATTCCGCTTTCTATCAGGTCATACATTACGCAGTTTGACGAATTTCTTAGCAACGAGGAATTCAGTAGCGACCGTTACTCCTACAGGATTCTATTCATTAAAAAACTGACGGGTAAGCGTGGTCAAGCTGATAGAGTGATTGAGTATGTAGACCCCGACTCTGATTTAGCAAAGAATATAGCAAAGGAATACTGGGTTCAGAAAGAAGTAGAGAAACCTAAGTACATCCCAAGTCAGGTCATAAACATAGCTAGAGAAGCAGGTTTTACCAGTTTTGGAATGCATCAACATACGCAGCTATGGAAGAACGAAGATGCCAAAAATCCAGCGAAGGGCTATGGGGTTCTGGTTGCCAACAAACAGTGGTATTGGCACCAGAGATGGGTTGATTTTGTTTTAGAACGCTTGAGGACTACAGATCCTGAGACTCGAACAGGATTTTGAGAGAAGTAACCTCCCTTATCAGGGAGGGGGACTGAGGGGGTGGGTTAGTCAGCGAGCTTAAGCTAGATTTATTTGCTTTATTGAGTGGAGCATAGTATTGTAAAATAAAGTGCTTGGTGCCGGATGAAATGATGAAAAGAACTCTGGTCTTATTAGTGGTAATTATCGGCTTGTTTATCACTGGCTGTGCCGGCGAGACACAGGAAACTGGTACGCTTAGTGGTCGGGTGACGATAGGCCCGATATCCCCGGTGGAGAGGGCAGGGGAAAAAGCGGTCGTCCCTCCCGAAGTCTACGCGGCGAGAAAGGTAATGGTCTACGAGGCGCTGCTGGGGGAGGATAAGGCAGGAACAGCCTCCTCTCCCGAGGACTTCACGGCAAGGCAAGCAATGGTCTACGATAAAAATATGAACAAACTGGTCAAGCAGGTAGATTTGGAGCCGGATGGCCATTATAGTGTTAAGCTCCAGACCGGTATTTATACCATTGATATTAACCATATCGGGATTGATAGCAGCCGGGATGTCCCGAAGAAAGTAGTGATAAGAACGGGCGAAACGGTTAAGCTTGACATCGCTATTGATACGGGGATACGCTAGCTGTTGAAATCACGATGCTTAATTCTAATTCCTTATTAGAAATCTCAGTCTGTTTCCCCGAACAGTTTTGCCCGGTATACCTTTCGTCTCGCCTCGGAGACGCCTTTTATTTTTAGGTTTAAGAAATCCAGTTCGTATTCCTCAATCAGCCCTTCGCTGGCAAAGCTGAAGTATCGGTTATCGCCGATGATGATATGGTCTAAGACTCTTATCCGTACGATACTGCCAGCGTAGACCAAATCCCTGGTCAGTTCTTTGTCACTCTGGCTTGGTTCGGGATTGCCGGATGGGTGGTTATGGGCAAAAATCAGTAAGGCAGCATTATGTTTAAGGGCACTTTCCACAACTTCGCGGGGAGAGATAGGGCTACTATTTATTGTGCCTTCAAAGAGGTCTTCAGTGTCCAGAATCTGGTTTTGACTATTCAAAAAAATAGCCTTGAACACCTCTTTCTTGAGATCGCGCATCGAGTGGTAGAGGTAGTCAAAAATCTCCTGGGCAGACTTATAAACTGGCTTATCAATAATTTTTTCTTTAAGGAATTCCCGGGCGACTTCCTGCACCAGCTTGATGCCGAAGGCACTATGGGCGCCAATGCCCTCTATTTGTTGTAGTTCCTCGGTGGGAGCTTCCAGGACTCCCCTCAGGGTCTTGAATCGTTTGATTGCCTCCTTGGCTTGCTGTTTACAGTCCCTGCGGGGCGTGCCCAGACTGAGGAGTAACTCAACAATTTCATAGTCGTGAAAGCCATTAAGCCCTGATTTGATAAACTTTTCCCGCAGCCTTTTGCGATGTCCAGCTGATTCGTTAGCTGAAGGCGACATAGAATTTCCCTCTGGCATATTCTAGCATTATGGAGTGTTAGTCTCTACCCTTACTCCCTCCTCACCCACTATCTTCACCAGCCGCTGGTGAAGTTCGGGGCAGTAACCGGCGCTGGGCAGGCGGAGTCTCTCAATATCCCCGTTGTTTTGAAGATGCAGGATAACCTCGTCCTGCCCGGGGAATTCTTTGAGGGTGTTAACTACACTGTACAAATGAGCAACATCGCTATTTTCATCACTTGTCTGAGTGACGCTGATGACCAGTCGCAGACTTTCAGTGGGCGCCGCCGGAGTTACCGTTTTCTCAACCACCTTCGGCTCATCAAGAGGTTTAGCAGCCGAGGGTGCTACCATGGCGATTCCCGGCTGGTAACGCTCCACCTTGTCGCAGTTCAGCTGAGCTCTATCCTCGCGCACTCTCACCTTACCCTGGATTATCAGGATATTCCCTTCTTCCCACAGCTCCTTTGTGCCTTCATAGACGTTCGACCAGGCGACCACTTCTACCCGGCCGCTGATATCTTCCAGGGTGGCACTGACGAATGGTTTGCCCGTTTTGGTGAACGAAGAAATGGCGGTTGCTACCTCGCCAATAATAGTTAAGCTTTGTCCAACCATCTCAGGTTCGATGTCTCCGCACAGAGTAGTGCCCGGACTTACCC
>JACQOL010000170.1 GCA_016202555.1 Chloroflexota bacterium
CTTAAGCAAGGTTTGCCTATTAAGCAGCTGAGTACGCAAAGCGTAAAGGTCCACGGCTTGGCCCAGTTGGCCTGGTTCAAATTCCTTAGCCCAGCCGTCTTCAATCGTAAGTTTGGCTTCTTTGGTTTTCCAGACTTCCTTGGAGATATTACAGATGATAGGAAATTGGAGCTTTTCATCCTGTTGGGTCAGCCCGGCCATCCTCATTCTCTCCATTACCGAGTAACAATACTCAATACCGTAACCGATGCCGCTGACAGTAGGGTCCATTACCAGTAGCTCGTCGGGTACTCCAAGGTTGCCCAGCAGGATATTAAGCTGCTTTGCCAGGTTAATATCTATCGGCGTTGAGGCAATCACCGTATGACGATAGGCAATCGCTGAGGCGCCAATCCTTTTATAGTCTCCTTCTTCCACCGGTCCAATAATCAGACTCTTGCCCTGGCAAATCTCGCTTACCTCTCTGAGCACCTCGGTATCCTTATTATGGTTAGCTGTCCCCCAGACAATTATGGGAACATCAACAGCATCAGCCACCTTCTTGACCATTGCGGCGGCTTCGGCTGGAGCACGGTCAAGCCCATTGGGGTCGGTGCTTATCAGTTGCAGGGCAATCATCTCCGCCCCATAATCATTTATGCACTTTTTTGCCCAGGCAACCGGGTCATCAGTCACCCCGGCAAACGGCTCAAGAGCCGCCTTCGGCCAGTCTGGCGGGGAAAAATCCCAGACCTCCATGGCTATCCTGGGCAGGCGAGGCATTACGCCCTCAAAAAGGTAGAAGGGATAAGATGTCTCACCGCCAACGGTAACCGCCTTATTCCCGGTACCCAGTGTTATCTCCTTGATTTTGCCACTATATGATATTTTCGGAATATCAAATGCCACTTCTGTCCCCCTCTTTCTCCTCTTTTAATCCAGTTACTAAACAAACTCAAGCCGGGTTCTTCCTCTTTTCACTGCCATACCACTCTTTACCATACCAGTATCTCTCGCCGGTTGCCAAGTACTTAAGTTTCTCCTCCCGGCTGCCTACTTTCTGTCGCCATTTGCCAAGCTCTTTATCATCGGGCTTACCTTCGACAAAGGTTGCCCCCAGCACTTCTACTTCTTCCCTGCCCGGCGCCCTCTTTTTCTCAACCTTATACTCCATACCTCTTTCTCCTTGCTAGGTTAGTCCCGCCGCCAGTTTAGCGGCTCTTACTGTATTTACCATCAGCATCGTTATCGTCATCGGACCAACCCCACCGGGTACCGGGGTTATTGCCTTAGCCTTCTCTTTAACAGACTCAAAGTCGACATCTCCGGCTAATATTCTTTTACCGTCCTTGGTCATCCCTATCTGGTTCACCCCGACATCAATCACCACCACCCCTTCTTTAACCATATCGCCGGTAACCGTCTTTGGTTTGCCTGAGGCTACTATCAGGATATCAGCCCTTCTGGTATGAAAGGCAAGGTCTCTTGTCCCGGTGTGACAGATAGTGACCGTAGCATTGGCTCCAGGCGCTTTCTGCAAAAGAATATTAGCAATAGGCTTACCAACGATATTACTTCTACCCACCACCACCACCTCCGCCCCGTCAATCTTAACCCCAGTCCTGATGAGGAGCTGCTGGATACCAGCCGGAGTACAGGGCAGGTAGTCCGGTTCTCCGATCATCATCTTACCCACATTGACCGGATGAAAGCCATCCACATCCTTTTTAGGATTGATGGCATAGAGGACTTCCGCTTCTTTCAAGTGCTTAGGCAGGGGTAGCTGGACTAAGATGCCGTTTATTTTGGGGTCTTTATTTAACTTGTCAATCAGTTTTAGCAGTTCCGCCTGAGTGGTATTTGCCGGCAGGTCATACCTTTCCGAATAAATACCCAGCTCTTTAGAAGTTTTTTCTTTCTGACCGACATAGACCTGCGAGGCCGGGTCAGCACCGACCAGGACGGTCACCAGGCCCGGGACGACATTATGTTTTGACTTGAGTGTGGCTATTTCCTGTTTCAGTTCCTCGCGAATCTGTGCGGCAATTTCGGCGCCTTTAATCAGCTGCGCTGTCATTTTACCACCCCTTTGTTTAAAATTTTTGGATTAAGCAGCCCGGTCATTAAATCATCAATTGCCCTCACCGCCTTAGAAGTATCGGGCAACTTCAGAAGCGGCTTAAGCTCAAGGTCATATTGATAGAGTAATTCATCTTCAGGAATCAGAGCGGCAGGCTCAATGCCCAATCTGGTCAACTCTTCACTGACCAGAGGGGCTAGCTGGTCAGGAGCAAAATTAATTACCACCGCCTGCCGGTGCACCACTAGCTTTAATTCCGCAACCAACTCCTTTATTCGAGCCACTGCCCGAACCCCCTTTACCGAATGGCCAGAGATGATTAACAGCAAGTCAATGTTCTGGGTGGTTCTACGGCTTAGATGCTCCATCCCGGCTTCAGTATCCATCACCACATAGGCATAATTACCAGCCAGAGAATCGGCAAACTTCCGCAGCAGCGCATTCGGGTAGCAGTAGCAGGCCGCCCCCTCACCCCGACCCATTGTCAGCAGGTCAAGTCCTTTACTCTCAACAATCGCCTCACTTAGCTTGTACTCCAGGTAAGCCTCCTTAGTCATCCCGGCAGGAATATTCATTTTTTCATTATTGAACGAAGCGATGATTGAACCGATTGTTTGCTTTATGTTAAGCCCCAGGCTATCTCCCAGGTTAGCATTGGGGTCAGCATCTATCGCTAGAATTGGCTTCAGATTGTTATTTATCAGGTAGCGGATAATAAGGCTGGTCACCGATGTCTTGCCGCTACCACCCTTACCCGCCACAGCAATAGAGAAACTCAAACGCCTATCCTCCGCTTTGATTTATCAGCCATCAGGCTGGCTAGCTTCCCCGCCACTGAAGGGAATTCATCAGCATTAGTGTGAGGTAAAAACAGAGCAGCGATATAATTATTCATAAAGGTAGCATTTTCACTTAACTCCAGATTGGTCATTATCCGGGCAACTCTGCGGACATCATCAAGTATATCAACGGAAAAAGAGGTTAATCTGGCCCCCCAGAGAGAGCCGTTACCGATAAAAATAAATCTATCAGGAGGCAGGTCAGGGAGAAGACCGATAGTGATTGCCTTGCTGATATCAAGATGACTGCCAAAAGCACCGGCAATAATTACCTGCTCAAAATCCTGCAAGGTAACACCCACACTCTTGACCAATGTTTGGCAGCCGGCATAGATGGCAGCCTTAGCCCGAACCAGGTTATCGATGTCCACCTCGGTAATAACAATATCCTTATTAATTTGGGTCTCGGCGGCTCTGATAAGAACATACTCATAACCGTCCTGTCCTTCTCTGATTCTCTTGGTAGCAAGACCGGTATTAAATTTACCATTCTGACCGATGATGCCGGCCTCAAGCAAGGCAGCGATAATATTAATTAATCCCGAGCCACAAACTCCTTTGGCTTTTTCTCCGCCGATGGTGCCAACTACTGGCTCAAGATTTGAAGGGTTGATGCTAAACTCCTCAATGGCACCATTAGTGGCAACCATACCATGTTTAACCCCGCCACCTTCAAAAGCGGGACCGGCAGAACAAGCTGCCGTTACCATCCAATCTGAGTTTCCAACCACTATTTGACCATTGGTACCGATATCAATATAACAGGTTAACTTTTTGATCTGATGCATTCCCGAAGCCACCACCCCCGAAACAATATCTCCACCAACATAGCTAGCTACCGACGGAAAAGCAAAAAGGTAAACATATTCCGCCACCGTAATCCCCAGAGAACTCGCCTTGACCGGTGGGATATAGGTCGCCGCCGGGGTATATGGAGACAGCCTGATATATTTCGGGTCAAGACCAAGAAGAATTTGTATCATCGTCGTATTACCGGCCACCATCAGATGCCCAATATTCTCTATCTCAACATGGCGCTGGGACAATAGCTGGCTAATGATGCTGTTAATGTTAGCCACCACCGCCTGCTGCAACTTTTTTAGTCCATCCTGCTTCTGAGCGTAGGCAATGCGAGTAATGACATCAGCGCCGTAGCTAATCTGCCGATTATACTCAATACTTTCGGCGATAACTCTACCTCGGGTCAAATCAAGCAGCTGCCCACGGACAGCAGTGGTACCAATATCAAAAGCCAGTGAGTAGTGCTTCTCCCGGGTATCACCTGGTTGCACATTTATCACCATTGGCCGGCGTTTACTCTCCGCAGCTTGAGACTCAAGGGCCGTTACCAGAGTCATTACGGTAACTTTCCAATCGCTATCCCGTAATATCTGAGACAGTTTCTCCACCACCCCAAAATCGACGGTCATATTCCTCAGATGATACTGCTGCTTCAAACCACGCAACAACCGGGAAAGGTCGCTGATATTATCTTCCAGGGTAGGCGGTGGCAACTCAACAAAAAATTTAGTCAGCGGCGGCTTAAATCGCCAGCCAGTAACTGCAACTCCAGCGGTTACTTTCTTTTCTCGGGAGAGAATAGACGTTTCCAGCCTTGATTCTGGCGGCAGATAGACGGTTAAGTCAGTGACCACACGACTCTGACAGGCCTGACGAACACCCTGCTCAAACTCTTCATCAGAGACCCTCGCCGTCCGTGTGGTTACCACTTCCCCATTTTTAATCGAGACCTTACAGGTACCGCAACTGCCAATACCACCACAGGACGCAATGATGGGCACCCCCGCCTGGATTGCCGTTTCCCGAAGATTAGCGCCTTCTTCAACGACAATATCAACATTATCAGGCTCAAAGTGGACCTTTCTCTGCTTAGCCGCTAAATCCTTCGCCATTAAACCCCTACATCTTAATGCTACACAACTAAAAGCCCGTTAACCTCCCGTAATGGTTAAATCAGGGTTAAGCCTTGGCCCTATTTCAGCACATCGTTAAGATACATCGTGAAGCCCATGGACCTTGCCTGTCTTAACATCGACATCGATTTTCTTAAAAGCAGGATCGGAACCGGTGGCAGGCATCAGGCTGATGGTTCCCGCCATCGGGCAGAGGAATTTGGCTCCGGAATATATCAATACATCACGAATGGGCAGTGTCCAATTCTTGGGCACACCCTTAAGAGTCGGGTCATGGGAAAGCGAAAGGTGGGTCTTGACCATCATGGTGGTGTAGTCATCATACTTCGGGTCGGCTTCAAAGGCTTTAGCCTTCGTCTCTGCCTCGACGCTCCAGGCTACCCCGCTGGCTCCATAGACTACCTTAGCAATCTTTTCCACCCTTTGTCTCAGTTTCATCTCTTTAGGATAGAGGAACTGGAA